>JAHIVS010000464.1 GCA_018816605.1 Pseudomonadota bacterium | reverse complement strand
TTCCAGCACCACCCGGTCGCAGGGGTGATACCGAAGGCCGATGGCCGTAGTCTGGGTCAGGATCACCCGGGACAGGCCTTCAAGATCCTTTCCCCGGCAAATCATCTCAATCAGGGTACCCGGCCGGTTTTTTTTCATATGAACCGGGGCAAAAGTGACATCCAGGGCCCCTTTTTCCAGGAGAAGATCCATGACAAACCCCAGAATTTCCGGGTTCATATCATCCACATTGGTCTTGGCCACAAAAACGCGTTCCGGGTGAAGGGGGGTGTCGGGATCTATGAGGCTTCCGATTTGAAACTTTGGATCACCGTCATTTTTTTTTTCCACAGCCACTGGTTTGCCCAGGACCATGCGCAGCAGATTGGGCAGGCTGGAGCCGGTTTCCCGTTTGCCGGCCCCATAGCCGATCCTGGCAATCTCCATTTCCGGCATGGGCCCGAAATCGCTGGCAAGGGTGGCCACAAGGGCTGCGCCTGTGGGGGTGACAATCTCGGTGGTTGCATCGGAGCCTGTAACGGGGAGACCTTCAAGAATGGCAAGGGTTGCCGGAACGGGTACGGGGATCCTGCCGTGGGCGCAGTCCACAAACCCTGACCCCAGGGGTATCTTTGAGGCAACAATGGTGCTGACCCCTAGATAGTCCACGGAAAGAAAGCTGCCGATGATATCCACCAGGGAATCAATGCCGCCGATTTCATGGAAATGAACGGTCTCGATTTTTCTGCCGTGGATACGGCTTTCAGCCCTGGCGATTCGTTCAAATGCCGCCAGGCTGTTCTTTTTAACCGGGTCCGGCAGGTCGGCATCGGTGATAAGCGCCCTGATGTCCAGATAGGTTCTGGCACTGTTCGGGTCTGTCACATCCACGAACAGATTCAGTGCCCGGAGGTGATGCTTATACACCACCTCTTTTCGAAGGGAAAATCCGTTTAACACGGGCGAAAGTTTTTGCTCCAGCCATTCCAGGGGGACCCCGAGGTCCACCAGAGCGCCAAGGGTCATGTCTCCGCTGATGCCGGAGAACAGGTCCAGATAGAGTATCATGCCGGCATCTGTCCCTGGGCATGGACGCTTAGAATTTCAAGGACCAGCCGGGCAGTGTTTTCCATATCAGACAGGGCTATGGATTCTTTCAGGGTGTGAACGTCGGTCATGCCCGTGCCCAGAACCCCTGCCACAATTCCTTTTCCAAAAAATATATTGGCATCCGCCCCACCGCCAATGGTTTTGCTCGCAAGTTCCCGGCCCAGATTGGCCGCAGCTTTCCGGGCAAGCACAATGGCCACATGGTCTTCTGGTATCTGGGTGTTGGAAAAATCCTCTTCCACCGCAATGTCAACCCGGGGAAGCGTTTGGCCCTCTTCCCGAAGATCGGCTGCTGTTCTTTCAAACCCCGTGACAATTTTTTGGGTAATGGTATCAAGCTTTTCCCGGTCATGGGATCTGGATTCTCCATGGATTTCCACATATTCGGGTATGATATTGGTTGCCATGCCGCCGGAAATGGTGCCCAGGTTGCAGGTGGTTTCTGCATCGATCCGTCCCAGTTCCAAGCCTGAAATAGCCCTGGCTGCGGCATAGATGGCGGAAATTCCCTTTTCCGGTGCAGCCCCGGCATGGGCGGCCCGGCCATACACCTTTATGGTAATTTTATTGGCGCTGGGAGCCCTGGTGACAATCCCCTGGGTGTCTGTGGAATCCAGAATATAGCCAAACTTTGCCTCCATCAGGGACAGGTCCAGATGCTTGGCCCCGAGAAGCCCGATCTCCTCACACACGGTAAATACAATTTCAACCGGAGGACAGGGCAGTTGGTTCTCCTGAACCACCTCCATTACCTCCAGAATGATGGCCAGGGCGGATTTGTCATCCCCGCCCAGGATAGTGGTGCCGTCGCTTGTAAAAATCCCGTTTTCAAATTGAACCTTCACCCCTTTTCCGGGCACCACCGTGTCCATGTGACCGGACAAAAACAAGGGGGAGACATCGGTATTGCCTTTAAATTTTGCCACCAGATTGGAACAGTCTCCACCGACTTTCCCGGCGGCATCATCAAAAAAAACCCTTGCACCCATGTCCTGTAAACTTTTTTCAAGCACCCGGGCAATGGCAGCTTCATGTCGGGACTCAGAATCAATCTGAGCCAGCATCTTAAATCGGTCACCCAATCGTTTAGAATTTATCATTTTTCATCCCTGAACTCGCTGATATATATTGTCGATACCCCATTACCATAACTCAAAACCCATTTATACTAAACTTCCTTGCGTAATTCTATACTTAATTATTCACCTGGCATGGCAGCTGAAACCAACCGTTGAAACGGCAACCCCTAAAAAAATCAGTCAAAATACAATTTGATCCGTCGAGAGATTTCCTTCCCCCAGATGGTGTGGAGCAATGGACCGGGATGAAATTTATCCTCAGCCATGAGCGCTGTATCCAATGGCAGATTAAACGCTAAGAACTCACAATCCTTCTGTTCTTTCAGCCAGTCCCTTATTGCAGTATTCAGATGTTTTGCATAAACCCCCAGGTACCATTTCAGCGGCCAGGGAAAAGCGGGAAACACTTCCATGGGCGGCACAGCAGCGATGAGAATCCGTTGAATTTTAAATTTTTCCCGCAAAAGAAAAATCAGGTTTTTTTGCTGGGTCATCCATTGATTCTTTGCCACACCGTTTTTCACATCATTGACACCCAGAGAGGTTACAACAACATCAAAAACCGTCGGGGGAACGGTTTTCAGATACGCCAGCGTCATGGCCGTGGTGGTTCCGGTTTTTGCAATCAATTCCCACTCAATTCGATATGCTTGTCCGAAGCAGGCAAGAATCTGTCCCGACAGCGCAGCCGATTGATGATCTATGCCGACGCCTGCAGCAGCAGAGTCTCCAAGAATCAAAAGACGAATTTGCTTTTCTCCATTCCCCTGGATTCCTTTACGGTCTCCCCTTGCCTCTGGCAGTCTGGGTGTATTTTTTTTAACCTGTTTCCCTTGAAACATTAACACAGGGGCTAAGATAAATTTTAGGATTCGAACCATTCTTCTGCATCCGTCTTTTCCGTTTCAACGCAATTTAAAGATTACACTATCTTTTTTCCGAAAAGATCTCTGCCATCATACACCGGGCACTCCCGCCCCCCACGGATTCAATGATACCAAGATCCATGGGCAAAATTTTGCCATAGGTTTCAAGCCGTTTGATCTGATCCGGTAAAAACCCTTCGAAAGCGGTCTTTGACATGACAATCAAAGGGGTTCCGCCGGCGGAATTGACCTGGAGAATATTGCCGCAGAAAGAATTTTCCATCTGATCCATGGAAATCTCAATAATATCAAAAGAGGCTTCAAGGCTCGATTTCACCTGTTCTTGCTCTTTTTTGTCATGGATACAATCCAGACATACCACGGCAAACCGATCCCCGATACTCATCATGACATTGGTATGATAGATCGGGGTCCCCCTGGAGCTTCTGGTATTGAACAGGATGCCCTGTTTATAAAACCGCAGTCGGATAAAATTATCAAACTGCGCATCATCGCACCGGTTGGAGCGGGCCGCATAAACCACCTCTGCCCTGTGGTCTATGATCATGGAGCCGGTGCCTTCCAGAAAATGGCAGGTTTCGTCCAGCTGCCCCACATTAATGACATTTCGGATTTTGTATCCATTGGCACGCAACAGCTTTTCCACATCCTGGGGCCTGCGCTCATGGCGCCGGTTCATGGCTGCCATGGGATAGGTGATGAGGGTGCCGTCGTGTTCGGTTGAAAACCAGTTGTTGGGAAAGATGGCATCCGGGGTCTTTCCATAGGCCGGCTCCGGTTTTTCCAGAATCAGAACCGTTACCCCCTGGGCCCGCAAGGTATCCACCATTGCCTGGAACTCGGCATTGGCTTTCTGGTTGATCTCCTGTTCGGTCAGGTCCAGGCGCTTCTGGAATTCATTGTCCAGCCCGGTTTCCTCATTAAACCCAAAGTCATAGGGCCTGACCATCAATATGGTGTCTGTTGTTCTGGATACATCTAGCATACCCCACCTCACATTTTAAAATTTCATCAAATTTACCAGACTCATATCATCTTTTTCAGTTTTTACCAAAAAAAAGTGATGCCACCATCCAGCAACCAACCTGGACATTAAAACTGAATCTCCCATTCAATCCCATAATAGAGGGTTCTGGATTCCCTGTTTCCATTGGCATCTTTTTTCTCATCAATGATGCCGATTTCAGGTCCCATATAAACCCCTGGTGCAAGGGCAAATTTTACCAGGCCATAACAGGCCTGTGCGCTGTCCTTTGACACGGCATTCTCCAGCTGGGATGCCTGGTATCCGTATCCCACCTCCATGGATACCGTGTCGGTTGGGAGATACCGGGCCATTAGCACACACCCGAGCCCGGCATTGTCGTTTAAACGGCTGCCTGTAATGGTGGGAAAGGCATCTGTGGCTGTTTTTAATCCATAAGGCCCCAGATTCCGGCCTAGATAGATGTTGCCGGCAAAAAGGACCGCCCCCCATTGTGCCTGTGCGCCCAGCCCCATGAGGTAACTGTCGATGCGGTAAGTGTCACTGCCCTTGATCAGTTCATAGGTATTGTAACCTGCGGCCAGCTCAAAGGCCAGATCTTCTGAATCCCAATTATATGAGACTTCAAATTTGGGCACAACGACCTTTCTGGTTGTGCCGGAAATATTTAAGCTTTTGGCCCTTGGCGCTATGAGCGCCAGCTTTAATCCTTTGATTCTGAGCTGTATCATAGGCCTTCTTCCCCCTGAAATCCCCCCGTATTCTTCCAGGCAATAGTCCATATAAACCGGGGTATAGGTCTGGCCGATCAGCACCCTGCCTGCCCCGAATTTCCATTCGCCATAGAGTTTTTTAAGCGTTCCTTCCGTATCAAGCTCGAATCGGGCTTTCAATTGATCATTTGCCCGTATCCTGGCCCCTATTTTTGAGTCGCTGTCCACGTGGGAATAGGTTTGGAGTCCCACTGCCTCGGGAGTGTCCCTGTTGTGGATAAAAGACCGAATGTTGGCGATTCCGTAAAAATGCCACTCTGCCGCCCAGGCCGGGCCTGACAGAAAAAAGGCCACGGCAAGGGGTGCTCCCAGGAAAAAAAGTCCTGACAAAAATTTGGTTGAAACGTATTTTGACATTTTATCCATTTCCAATCAGCTGGTCAAAGGTCACGGGAATAATCCAGGAATTTTTCTGGATTTCCTCTATCAGATATTCCAGAAAAACAAATGCAGGCCCGTCCATCCGGGCATGGTGGACCATAATCCCGCACTGCCCCGATTCCAGCCCTGCTGCAAGGTCATTGAAAAGCCCTTCCCAGCCCCGGGCTGGACTCTCATCCTTTCGGGTGTGAAGATCCACATGGACCGGGAAGTCACGAAGGCCGGCAGGGGACGGGGGGATGCAGCCGAAGTCCCGGGAAACGGCATAAAATCCAAGGGCGGCCACAAGGGCCAGGGTCCTTTTGTCGCACCGGTTCCAGGGTGGGGTAAATACCGGGCAATAGCGTTTGCCCACAAGGGATGTGAGCCGGTGTGTCCCCTGAATCAACTCCCTTTTTATATCCTGAATTTTGCGTGACAGACCGAACTCTTGTTTTTTCCCGACAGATTCATGGTTGACGTGGCGCCATCCATGCTGGTGCCAGGAGAACAGGCTTCCCGCCTTTCGGGCAAAAGGACGGATGGCCTCCCACCGCTGCTGGGTGAGCCAGGCCGGAACAAGGGCCAGGTTGAGGGGCACTCCATTGGCCTTGAACATCTCCATCAGCAAAAAGGCCTTTTTCCCCGGAACCCCCATATCGTCTGCCCTAAAGTACAGTCGGGTTTCTTTTGCATTTTCCCTTCCCCGGTCAAGGACCTCTCCCAGGTGCTTGCGTATTTCCAAAGGTACACGGTCCTTCATGGACCGATAAATCAGGGGGCTGGCAGCAACAGGCCTCATTTGCCCTCCCCCTTCAAAAGCCCCTTCTCTATCAATCGGCAGCTGGCGGCAGCCCCTGCCAGATCGGGGGAAAAAGGGACGCGGTTCTTTTTTCTGCACGGTTTCCTTGAATTCAGAACCGCCTGTATCCGGTCGGCAAGGCGCTGGGGGTAAAGATCCTGTTTTCCAATCCCATGAATCAAGGCATGTTTTCCAAAGGCCTTGACCCGAAGCGCCTGTTCCCGGTTCTGGTCAAAGGGAAGGACCAGGGCCGGAACCCCTGCAGCCAAAATATTGGCCAGGGTATTGTACCCGCCCATGCTCACGGACAGGTCTGCTGCACAAAGCAGAGAAACAAAATCCTCCTGAAAACCGGCCACCTGGAGGCGGTCTCCTGCCAGGGCCTGTATCTGACCTCGTTCTTTTTCTGCCATATGGGGGCCAATCAAAAGGACCATGCAGACACGAAAATTTAAAAAACCGTGGGCAAGGGCTGCGGCCATTAGAAGCTCCTGGCCCACACTTCCCCCGCCGGCCGAGACCACCACAAGATGCATGGTTTCATCCACCCCAAAGGCCTTCCTGATTTCCCGGGCACGGAAAATATCGGGAAACGGCGTAACAAACCCGGTATATGCCGTTGAAACCCGGATATCCTTCATCCGGGAAAAGGTGGTTTCCAGGGGAATGACCCGTGGATCCGAATGGATGAGCAGGCTGTCAAAATTTTTGTTGAGAATATCCACCACCCGGGATTCATAGGCAACCCTATCTTTTTTTTCCACCAGGATATCCCGGAGACTGCAGATGACCCTGCAGCGGTTTCCCAACCGGATCTTGTCCAGTACAGGGTCCAGTTCAAACCCAAAGGCCTTTCTGCCAAAGGGATACAGCTCCACCAGAAAAACATCCGGATCTTCTGCGTCAAAAAGCGCCATCAGGATCTGCCTTCGGTCCTGGCGCACCTGGTCCGGGGTCCTGGCCGTATCAAGGCTGTACAGATGGGAAAAATTTTTATCCATCATCAGGCCGGGCAGCCTGAAGTGACGGATATGGTCTGGCAGTTTTATCGGGACATCGCTTCCCCCGGTGACCAGGAGAACATCATGGCCGGAAAGCTGCCTGGCGATTTCAAGTACCCGGAAAAAATGGCCCACCCCCAGAACATGCTGGCAATAGATCATGATTTTCATGGCAGACTCCTGAAATTTTCCAGGGAAGTCTTGTCCGGGTCCAGGTCCAGGGCATTGAGCTGCACAACGGAAGATTTCGGGGTTGTAACGACCAGGTGGAGGTGACAGGGCAGCAATATTGCGGGATCACCCGGCAGAAAGTCTTTGTCCAGCAGCCGATAGATCAAGGATTTGAGCAGGCTGTTGTGGGTGACCACCAGAAGTTTTTCTCCAGGAAAGGTCTGATTTGCCCGGTCCAGGGCCTGGAATGCCCGCTGGATCAGGGCAGTTCTTATTTCTCCGCCCGGCGGACAGAACTGCCATCCCTTTTCTTCCTGGTCCCGGACAGCAGAAGGAAATTTTTTTTTAATGTCTTTCAGGCGAACCCCTTCCCACAGACCAAAATCTTGTTCCGCAAAACCCGGATCAAGGAACAGCTCCTTTCCCAGATACCTGGCGATGATCTGACCTGTTTCCCGGGCCCTTTTCAGGGGACTTGACAGCACCCTGTCAAAACCCTGGTCTTTCAGCCGGGCACACCAGATGCCTGCCTGACAACGGCCCTGACGGTTCAGGGGGATATCTCGGCGTCCCTGTATCCGTTTTTCCAGGTTCCAGTCGGTGAGGCCATGGCGGATAAGTCCGAAAATGGTTGTCATGGGATCATCCTTTTCAAACCGGCTTCAAGGGGAAGATAGGTCTGGTGAATATCATGGTGACACAACACATGGTTTCTGGCCGCCCTCCCCATTTTTTGTAAAAGAAACGGGTCCAGGATGAGCTGTTCCAAGGCTCTGGCAAATGCCTGGACGTCAAAGCACGGCACAAGAAACCCGGTTTTGCCCCTGGCCACCACCTCGGGGATGCCGCCCGTGTCAAATGCCACCACAGGCAGGCCCCGGGACTGGGCCTCCAGGAAAACCATGCCCAGGGACTCGTTGATGCCGGGAAAGGCAAACAGATCCCCGGCATCATAAAATGCATTCATCTGATCCGGCCGCAGTTGTCCTGCAAACCCATGGCGGCCCGGAAGATGAATCAACGCGAGGTCTTCCAGGTCCTTTTGCCGTTTGCCGCCCCCGGCAATCACCAGTTCAAAATCCACCCCTTTTTGGGCAAGCAGGCCGCAACAGCGGATCAGCCAGGCAAGCCCCCGGGTTTTGACGTCATCCCTGAACATGGCGGCGGTGAGGATCACAGGCCTGGGGCCTTGCTGCCGTTCCCGTTTGAAAGCGCTGTGTTCCACCCCAATACCGGGTACGATAGAACTGATTTTCCATGGGGGCAGCAGCCGTAAAAGCTGTGCCTGGTCCTCTTTTCGGTTGGTAAACACCTGGTCGGCCCGGTTCAGGGCGATCCTGTTCAGATAAAACCCGGGCCAGGTTTTAAAGCGTTTCTTCCTCTGGGTGGCATAGCTGGCCCCGAACAGGACATAGGGAATCTTTAAAAAGGTGCAGACCAAAGGGCCGATCAGATCCGGGGCCTTGTAATAGGTCTGGTACGTAAGCCAGACATCGGGCCTGTCTTTTATTGCACCTATCCAGCAGCAAAACGCCTCTTTCACCAAAAGGGGCCACACCCAGGGTCTCCAGTAAATCCACCGGGTACGGACCCGGGCCTGGACCATCACCCTGTGCCCCCTGGATTCAAAAAAGCCTGCCAGTCCCCGGGCAATGGAACGGTCCCCGGAAGGCACGGGATGATCCAAAGGCTTCAGGGGGGCGTAAAAGGCGATTTTCATGGCATTTTCCTTCCCAGGGCCGGCATCCCCTTGGCATAGCAGGCGGCAAGGTCGCAGATGAGGCGCTGGTTGTCAAACACGGATTCCACCTGTTTCCGGGCGGCATGGGCAAGCTTTTCGGCCAGATCCGGGTCCGAAAGCACCTGCTCGGCTGCCCGGGCCATCGCCCTATGGTTTTCAGGAGGCACCAGAAGGCCTGTCACCCCATGGATCAGCAATTCCGGAATCCCGGACACCCGGGGGGCAATGACGGGCACCCCCATGGCCATGCTTTCCGCCAGGACATTGGGGATCCCGTCCCGGTCCTTATCTGGGGCGATCCTGCACCCCAGGACGAACAGATCCGCCCTCCTGTAATACGCCAGCACCGCTTCATGGGCAAGGGTTCCTGCCAGGGTGATCTGATTCTCCATATCCAGTTCCTGGATCAGGTCTTGCAGCTGAGCCCTGTCATCCCCGTCCCCGATGATGGTGTGGTGAAACCGGATGCCCCTATCCCTTAACAGGGCCATGGCCCGGATGACAAGATCCAGTCCCTTTTTGGGTGTGAACCGGGCCACGGTCAGAACACGCCAACAAGGGCCGGACGCTCGGGGAGCGGCAGGCCCGCTGAAAAAATCCAGGTTGATCCCGTGGTAAACACACAAAACAGGAGAGCTTGTTCTGCCCCCGAGGATGCGTAAAAACCGCTGGTTATAGCGGGTACAGGTGACGACAAAGGTGGCCATGGCCATCTTTTCCTTGAGCTGACCCGGATTCTGGGTATAGATATCCTTGGCATGGGCGAAAAAACTGAAGTCCATGCCGGAAATGAGGCTTGCAAACAGGGCAACGGATGTGGGCGAATGGGCAAAATGGGCATGGAAATGGACAATGCCGGAACCCGGAACAAGGGAATGGATCAGATACCCTGCCTGGAGAAGATGTTTTAGGGTGGCGCTCTTCCGGGTCCGCATCCACCGGACAAAGGCTTTTTTCAAAGCACGGCCGTAACCCCAGGGCCGGGACAGGGCCAGGGCCAGGTTGTGGTAGAGCAAGGGCCCCAAATGGGGCAGGATGCTGTGGGGCAGGTAATCCACCGGGGCTTTGATCTGTCGGATACTTTCATGGGAAAAGGACTCCCTGGGATGACGCAGGGAAAGGATATGAAGCTTAAACCCCAGACGTTCCAGCAGCAGGATCTCGTTGGAAATAAAAGTTTCCGATATCCGGGGATAGCCTTTGAGAATCAGCCCCAATACAGGAGGAGGGCAAGGGGTCATTTTTCCCCCTCCCTAAACCGGTTCACCCGTTCCTGTATCCTGTGAATGCCGGTCATTGGAAAATTGGCCATGGCCTGTTTAAATCCCTGTATCCGGTCCAGCATGCCCATAATTTTTCCTTCCAGAGTACCGGGGGTCACGGCTTCCCAGGGAAGAACCTCCACCATTTTTTTACCCTCCATGGCCCTTGCCCGGATCAATTGTTCTTTCCTCGGTTTCTCCCTGGGAATGACAAGGGCCGGGGTTGAGTGACTGATACACTCGCACAGGGTGTTGTATCCGCCCATGCAGACCAGCAGATCGCTTGCGGCGATCAGAGCGTTCATCTGGTGGTAAAAACGATAGAGCTTCCCCCCCAGGGCCAGGACTCTTTGTTCCAGAGCAACCTGTTCCGGTTCCGGCAGAAAAGGACCCGACACCACCACCATTTCAAAGGCAAGTCTGCAGCCTGTGTCTTTTTTCATTTCAAGGAGCTGAACACAGGCATCCACCAGGGCAAATCCGTCTTTCCCGCCGCCGATGGTCACCAATACCAGGGACTTGTGGTCTTGGACATGGGCCGCTCTGACCTGGTCCACAATTTTTTTGTCCGGCGTGTTCCGGGGAATATAGCCGGTAAACTGCAGTTTTTTTTGTATTGCGGCCGGAATTCCATACTCTTTGATTGGATCATACAGGGCCTTGTCCCCGTAAACCCAAATTTCAGAATAAAGCGTATCCATGACCTGGAAAATTTTTTTCTCCTTCCACTGGTGTTTGACCGTCCGCGCCTCGTCCATGACATCCCGAAGTCCCAACAC
>JAHIVS010000463.1 GCA_018816605.1 Pseudomonadota bacterium | reverse complement strand
TTGCTTCTTTGTACAGCAATTCCCGCTCTCCGTAGGTCCTGATATCCCGGTAAAGGATGAAGACGTCCATGGCAGGGTTTGTTTTCTTCAATGCAATGGCATTGTCAACGGAATGGGTGCAGCAGACCCTGGAACAATAGGGTCTGGAAGGTTCCCTGGAGCCCACGCATTGGATGAAAACCGCGGTATTGACGGCCGTAAGTCTGGCGTCATCTTCCTTGAGCAGTTTGTCCAGATCCAGGGTTCGGATTATCCTGTCATCCTGACCATACCCGTACTCGGTCGGCTCGGATGATACGGCACCTGTGGCAATTACGGCCACTCCATGTTCCAGCTCACTGGTTTTATTCCCTGTTTTAAGAACGGATTTGAAATTGCCCACAAACCCTTCCACATTCTCGAGAGTGGTGTTGGTGTGAACCGTGATCTTGTCATGGGCTGCGACTGCCTGGACAAGTTTTGCCAGGCGTTCACCCACGTCCTCTCCCTGGGCGGTTTTAAATAGGTTTAATGCTTCTCCGCCCAGCACCTCTTTTTGCTCTATGATATGGGTATCATACCCTTGGGTTGCAAGGCTTTTGGCGGCTGTTAAGCCGGCGAGCCCTCCGCCGATCACCATGACAGAGGCGTTAACATTAATCTTTTCTTCCCGAAGGGGTTCTGCAAGGGCGGCCTTGGCGACAGCCATACGGACCAAATCCTTGGCCTTTTGGGTCGCAATTTCCGGGTTGTTCTTGTGAACCCAGGAATTATGGTTCCGGATATTGGTCATCTCAAACAAATATTTATTTAACCCTGCACTTTTCAGTGTTTCCTGGAACAAAGGTTCATGGGTCTTGGGCGTACAGGCGGCCAGCACGATGCGATTGAGTTTTTTCTCTTTGATCTGCTCAACCATTTTGTCCTGGGCATCCTGGCTGCAGGCATACATGTTCTCATCTGCAAAGGCGACATAGGGAAGCGTCTTTGCATATTCGGTTACATGGGCTGTGTCCACCACTCCCTTGATATTGGAGCCGCAGTCACAGATAAACACACCGATATTCGGCCTTTCCCCCACCACATTCACCTCGGCGATTTTAGCCACTTCCTTTGTCAGGGTGTCCCGGACCTCGCTTAGGGCATCGCCTGCAGCAGATGCTGCCGCACTGGCTTCCAGAACAGATTCCGGAATATCCTTGGGATTGTTGAACACCCCGGCCACATAGATACCTTCCCTGGACGTTGTCACCGGTTCGAACGAGTCGGTTTTGCAGAACCCGTTGCCCGTCATTTCAATGCCAAGTTTTTGGGCGAGTGCTTTTGTTTCAGGGGTGATCTCAAGGCCCACGGAAAGAACAATCATGTCGTAAACATCGGAGACAATCTGTCCCATCTCGTCGGCATACCGGATTTGAAGATCATGGGTATCAAAGTCTTCGGTTACCGAATGAACCCGGGACCGGATGAAATTGATCCCGTGCTTTTCCTTGGCAGTCTGGTAATATTTTTCAAACTCCTTACCCGGTGTCCGCATATCCATGAAAAAGATGGAACATTCCAGGTCTCCGCCGGCATGTTCTTTTGCAATAATGGCTTCCTTTACGGCATACATGCAGCAGACAGAAGAACAATAGGGATTGTCACACTTGTTCATGTCCCTGGAGCCCACACACTGGAACCAGGCGATTTTTTTGGGGTCTTTGCGTTTTTCCGCCAGTAATTTGTCTGCTTTCTTTTTGGGATGCAACGGTAGCTTGGGAAAAGTGGTGACATGCCCCATGGTGGGACCGGATGCCGATAGAATTCTTTCAAATTCCATGGAGGTGACCACATTTGGATAATTGACATATTGATAATTATCAAATTTAGACGGATCAAAGGGTTTGAACCCCGGAGAAAAAATAATGGCCCCGGCATCCAGAATAAGGGTTTTTTCTGTCTGGGTATAATCAATGGCATTGGCAGGGCAGACCTCTTCGCAGGTGCCGCATTTGTCCTTTGTGAGCTTCAGGCAGACGTCGGGGTTAATCCCGTATTTGAGGGGAACGGCCTGGGGGTATTCCACATAAATGGCTTTACGGGTAATAAGCCCTGCATTGTAGTGGTCCTCAAATTTTCCCGGACATTTTTCACTGCAGGCCCCGCAGCCAACACAGAGATCTTCATTTACATACCTGGGTTTTTTTAGGATTTCAACCTGGAAATTACCTTTTTCACCTGTGACGTTTTTAACCTCAGAAAGGGTTAAAAGCTCAATGTTTAAATGCCGGCCGACCTCGACCAGTGTAGGTGAGATAATTCACATTGCGCAGTCATTGGTCGGAAAGGTCTTGTCCAGCTGTGACATCACACCGCCGATGGACGGACCTTTTTCCACCAAATAGACATAAAATCCGGAATTTGCAAGATCAAGGGCTGAAAGCATGCCGGATATACCGCCACCAATCACCACTACAGATCCGGTTTTTTTTGAATTCATTATCATCATCTCCTGTTTCTATTCATAAAACAAATTATAGCAACCAAAATTGCGCTTTTCCTAATAATTATTACCATTCATAGTGTATAACATAGTTTTTTAATTAATTTTTATTAATTAAAAAACTATGTTATAAAGCTTTCTGTCAAATATTGTCAACTATTATTGAACAAAAGGCGAATTACAACATATCGTATGAAAAAAACTATTACTATCTGCGGCCCCACGGGTATCGGCAAGACCAATTTTGCCATTGCCGTTGCCCGGCACTTCAATGGTGAGATAATCGGTGCCGACTCAATGCAGATATACAAATATATGGACATCGGGACAGCCAAACCCAGTGCAGATGAGTTAAAAATGGTGCCCCATCACCTGGTTGATTTTCTGGACCCCAAAGAAAACTTTGATGCAGGCCTTTATACCACCCGGACCGACCAGGCGATTGCGTCCTTATATAGCAGGGGGAAACTTCCCATCATTGCCGGAGGAACAGGTTTCTATATCCGGGCCCTGCTCCATGGTCTTTTCCGGGCTCGGCCCGTCTGTGAAAAAACCTTGTCTGATTTAAGCCGACTCCTTGAAGAGAAGGGAAGTCTGTTTGTCCATGATCAATTAAAAAAAGTTGACCCTGTTGCAGCCCAGAAAATCCATCCCAATGACAGCTTCCGCGTCATCCGGGCCCTTGAAGTCTTTAAAACAACGGGCCGGCCGATATCTGCCCAACAACTGGCCCATGATTTCAAGGAATCCAAATACCAAAGTCTGACCCTTGGCCTTCATATGGACCGAAAACAATTGTATGAAAGAATCAACCGGCGGGTGGATATCATGATCCGTCAGGGACTGCTCAGTGAAGTCAAAACTCTTGTGGATAAAGGGTATTCCCTGGAACTTAAACCCATGCAGTCCATCGGATATCGGCACATGGGCATGTTTTTAAAACAAGAGATAGATTTTGAAGAGGCTGTCCGGCTTTTAAAGCGGGATACCCGGCGGTATGCCAAACGGCAATTCACCTGGTTTAACAGGGAAAAGAACATCATCTGGCTTGAGCCCTCACAAACAGATCGGGCAATCCAATTGATAAAAGAGTTTTTGACATAAATTTAATTTTTACCTATACTTAAATTTTTTATGAAATTAGGAATGCACCAGCACACTAAAAATTTGCGAAATAAAATGAACACTCTATCCATCACAAGAATCGGCCGAATCTGTTTTTTCCTGGCCATTGTCATCATCGCCGGGCCTTGGGGCTGTGCTAAAATGCCGGTAAAAACCCCCCCGGAAAAACCGCCTGCCAGTGAAAAAAAAATGTCTGAACTGGAAAAGAGTCAAAAAGACAGTGCATTGACCCATATCCTCCTGGCGGAGGCTGAAAAATTTTCCACCCAGGAAAATTATCAGGATGCCCTGTTTGTCTACAACCAGGCATTGGCCCTTGCAAAGCCCGGGGAGAGTAAAACAATTATAACGGGTGTTGAAAAAGTGCTGGCCAAAACCCACCCCCATGTCATTGAAGCCTTTCTCAAGATCAAAAACCTGAGTATTCCCAGGCCTCTTTTGTTCTATTGGTTGGGATTAAACCATGCAAGTCAAAATAATTATGCCCAGGCCCAAAAGGCTTTGGAGATATTTATCGGCACCTATCCCGACCATGCCTATGCCGAAGATGCCCGGGATCTTCTGGTTTCCATGAAATCGTCAACCTTTAAACGTGATACCATTGGATGCATGCTGCCCCTATCCGGAAAATATCAGATTTTCGGGCAAAGGGCACTCCAGGGAGTAGAAATGGCCATTCAGGACCTGTCAGCCCGCCATGGCCAAAATTTTCATGTGGTTATAAAAGATACCCAGTCAAATCCGGAAAGGGCAGTGGAATGTGTTGATGAACTGAGCCAGGAAAGGGTCATGGGCATTCTCGGACCCATATTGACAGAAGAAACGGCAGGAACCCGGGCAGAAGAATTGGGGATTCCCATGATCGCCCTGACCCAGAAGAGCGATTTCCCCCTCCAGGGGGAGTACCTGTTTTCCAATTTTATCACCCCTGAAATGCAGGTTCAGGCCCTGGCGTCCTATGTGTTCACGGAACTGGGACTTCAGCGGGTGGCCATCTTATACCCCAATGAACGATATGGACAACGGTATATGGAATTATTCTGGGACGCAGTGAATGGGTTTAACGGCCAGGTTGTCGGGGTTGAATCCTATGACGGGGAAAATACGGATTTCACCATTCCCATCCAGAAGCTCACGGGTGAATTCTATCCGGTACCCAAATTTTTAAAATCAAATCGTCCGGAGACGGAAAATACATCGGAGGATACTGAATCCAATGCCGGAGATTCATCCGACCGGGGGAAAAAGGTCCAGATTGATTTCCAAGCCCTCTTTATTCCGGATTCCCCGTCACGGCTTAATCTGATTCTTCCCCAGCTTGCCTTTAACGATGTCAGGAACATGGTGCTTCTGGGGACCAATCTCTGGCACCAGGAGAGCCTGCTGACCGGTGCAAAGGGATATAATAAAAATGCCGTGATTGTGGACGGATATTTTGGCGACAGCCAGAACCCCATCACCGTCGACTTTGAAAAAAGATTTAAACTGCTGTATGGAACCCGCCCGGGGTTTATTGAGGCCATTGCCTACGACACAGCCGTTATTTTGCTGTCAGCTGCCATGGATGAGCAGGTGGACTCAAGGGAAAGCCTGAAAAACACACTCCAGGGAAGCCGGCTTTTTGAAGGTGTAACCGGAAACACGATTTTTGATAAAACCGGCAGTGCCCACAAGCAATTGTTTCTGATCACCATCAAGAAAGAAAAATTTATGGAGATCCGTCATTAAAAAAGCTGTTCTGTCCGGTGGCTTCCAGCACAGACTGCCATAACCGTCCCCTGGGATCCAGTTTTTTCCGCTTGCCGGCCGAAGCTTCCATGGGCACATGGACATAGTGGTTATTCCAAAAACTGATCAAAAGATTTGTTTTTCCTGCCATGCCGGCATGGACGGCATCCCTTCCCAGAAAACCGCAAAACACAGAATCATTGGCATTGGCAGGAAGGCTGCGGATAATATAGCTGGGGTCAATGTATTTAAGGGATATGGGAATGTCCTTTTCCTTGAAATACTGGGTGATTTTTTCCTTTAGATAGATGCCGATATCCTTGAGTATCACATTGCCGGAGGCATCGTACTGGATTTGCTGGTCATCAAAAAAATTCTGGCCCGCCCCTTCGGCCACAATGATCACCGCATGCTTCCGAAGTTTGAGCCTGTTTTCCAAGGCCTGTAGAAATCCGGTTTTTCCGTAAAGGAAAATATCCACCTCGGGGATCAGCACAAAATTGGCATCCTGCTGGGCTAGGGCTGCGGTTGCGGCCAGAAATCCCGAGTGCCGTCCCATAAGTTTTATCAGGCCGATGCCATAGGGGTAAGCCTCCGCCTCATTGTGGGCACCCTTAATGGCCAGGGTTGCCACGTCAACGGCCGTGTCAAAACCAAAGGACCGGGACACCAGAAAAATATCATTGTCAATGGTTTTGGGTATGCAGATCACGGATATTTTTAATTTTCGTTTTAGAATCTCATCGGCTATTTGTTTGGCGGCCATCAAGGTGCCGTCCCCCCCGACCATGAACAAAATTCCGATGTTCATCCGTTCCAGGCAATCCACCACCACACTGATGTCCTGGGTTCCCCGGGAAGACCCGAGGATCGATCCGCCCGCATCCTGGATACCGGAAACACTGGTCGGGTTAAGATCCATGACATCATGGCCAAACTCTGGAATAAACCCCTGGAGACCATGGCGAATACCATAAATGTTTTTAACATGGTAAATATGATACAGCTCCAGCACAACAGACCGGATAATATCATTGAGTCCGGGGCAAAGTCCGCCGCAAGTGCTGATGGCGCATTTGAGTTTGCTGGGATCAAAATAGATTTTTTCCCGGGGACCTGTCTGCTCAAAGCTGGGCAGGGGCGTATTCTTTGCTATAAATCCTTCCAGATTTTCTATCTCAACATCCACTGTGATACGGGCATCATCTGAAATAAAACGGGTATTGTTGTCACCGGGAACACCATGACCTTTGAGGGGAGATGCAATTTTTGCCTCGCCCAGAACACAGATTTTCGTATTGAAATCATGGGTATTCATTGACTGCCTCCATTAAATTTAAAGGATCCTTTTCCAAGGATATCATGCAAATGCAAAATTCCTTCCAGCCGTTTGTTTTCCCCCACAACGGGTAAAACCGTAATCTCATATTTTTCCATCAGGTTGAGCGCATCATAGAGGAAGGTATCAACCCCAAGACAATGGGGGTTTGGGGTCATGGCATTCTCCACGGGAATATCGCCAAAATCCCGGGTGCCCACAGCCACAAAATGCCGAATATCTCCATCGGTAATAATGCCCGCCAACTGATGGTCTTTGTTCAGGACCATTACAGCTCCCAGTCTGAATTTGTCCATTTCTCCAATGGCCACGGCCATGGGGGTTCCCAGAGCAACACAGGGAATCACACATGCCTTGAACATGATTTCCCCGACCTTACACGACAGCCGTTGCCCCAGGGCTCCGCCGGGGTGGGATTTCATAAAATCGCTTTTTTTGAATTTTTTCTCATGGATCAGGGCCACCGCCAACGCATCCCCCATGGCCAGCTGGGCCGTGGTACTGGAGGTGGGGGCCATGTTCAGGGGACAGGCCTCTTTTTCAACACCCGTATCAATGACCAGGTCGCAAAACCCGGCCATGGTGGATGTCAGGTTTCCGGTGAACCCTGCCAGGCGGCAGCCGACATCCCGGATTACCGGCAACAGCTGGTTCAGCTCAGTGGTTTCTCCGGAGTTGGATATGGCGATCACCACATCATCCCGGCTGACCATTCCCAAATCCCCGTGCACCGCTTCCACGGGGTGGAGAAATAAGGCATTGGTCCCGGTGCTGCTGAGGGTGGCGGCAATTTTTCTGCCGATAAGCCCTGATTTTCCAATGCCTGTGATGATGACCCTTCCTGTAGAAAGACAGATATCATTTACCAGTCGTTCAAATGAAATATCTATTTTCGGAATAAGGTTCAGGATGCTTTCGGCTTCAATTTTTAAGACGTTTTTGGCGTTATCTATTATCATAATATATTGTTTCGCTATCTGAGTGGAATTTTTAATATTAAAGGTATTTCATTAAACTTAACTTAATGTGATGGACATTTTTGAATTTTATTTACAGGTATTGTTATACTCCAGTCCTGGGGTTTTTCCCATAGAAAAAATGGATTTGGCTGAAATTCAAATTAAAAGTTATCTGTCAGGGAGTTGGCAGGGCGTATAATCCTTCAAAAAGAAAGCCACCGCCGCACTTCCGGTAATTATCAGACAGCTTCCTATGATAAACACCCGGGATAGACCGAAGAGATCCAGAATAATCCCGGAAAGGATGGGAGAGACAATCATGCCCAGACTCCAGGCAGCATCGGTGACACCCATGAGAGATGCCATGCCCATGGTGCGGCCCAGTTGTCCGGTGATGACCAGTCCGCCCGGCAGGGCAAACCCATTGGCCAGGCCCATGAGAATATTTAAGAAAAGGATCATTGCGAAGCCGTCCACAAAGGGCATTCCCAATACAAATAATCCCGAGGCAAAGGTTCCGGAAATAATGAAATATTTGGGATTGATTCGGTCGGAAAGACTGCCCACCGAGCGCTGGAGAAGTGCAATTAGAAAAATATTGGCCCCAAGAACCATACCGACCTGGGAATTTGTCAGGCTGAGCTGGAGTGCAAGGATGGGCAAAAAGGTATAAACTGCACCCTGGCCCGAGGCCGTGAAAAACCGGGTTAAAAAAATTCCCAGAACACTCCTGTGCTTGAGCATTTCTCTGAAGGACGTCACCCGGGGGCTTTGGTCGGATACAACGGGTTTTTTCTCCGGGGGGATAAAGGCCATCACCAATAGGCCGGTTAAAAATGCCAGGCCGCCCATTGAATAAAAAGCTGCATTCATTCCAAAAAGATCACCGATCATCCCACCCAGAAGAGGTCCGATACCAAGGCCCAGCATTACCGACATGTTCAGGGTGCCCATATACAGGCCCAGCTTTTTCGGGGGTGCCATATCAGCGGTCAGGGCCATGGCAATGGGAACGACCAGCACAGAGGTCATGCCGTGGAAAAACCTCACAAAAATAAGGGCTTCAGCCTGGTCCGGCCATACATATAATACTGAAATGAGGGAATAGGAAAAAAGCCCGGTCACAATGAATTTTTTCCGTCCCAATTTGTCGGAAAGCCGGCCGGCCAGGGGGGTGAAAATGGTTCTGGAAACATTGAAGGCAGCGATGATCAATCCGACAAGAAAGCCGCCGGCACCCAGTTGTACTGCATATACCGGTATGATCGGCCAAATGATGCCAAGACCGATCATTGCAACCCCCACAGAAGCGGACAATAAAAAAAGAACCCCTGAAGAGGAACGGTCCATGGGTTAGAGCCCCCGCATCCATTCGGGCTTAAGATCTGTTTTTCCGGCCAGGGCCCGGTCAAGGGTTTGAAGCACCGCTTCCTTGTCCTGGGGAAACCTGGCATCAATGGACAGATAATTGCTGGCATGGACAGAACGAAAAGCCCCCCTGGTAAGATCTGTGCACCTTACCAGCTCACGGAGTTCCGATACCATGCCCATGGCATCGGGGACCATGAAATCTCCATTTTCATAGGCTTGGCCCAGGGGGGTATTGGGAAGGGGGATAAGGCTTAAGGCACTGACCGCCTCAGGATCAATGGCCGTAAGGACGCGGCCTGTTTCCCGGGCATGTGCAAGGCTCAGATCCTTCTGACCCAGGCCCAAAAGAACGATGGTGACCAGACGGATACCCGACTTTCTGAGGCGTTGGCAATGAGATATCAATTCTTCCGGGGTGCCGCCTTTTCGGGTATATTTTCTTACCTGGGCATGACCCGACTCCAACCCCAAAAACACTGCTTTCAGTCCGTTTTTATAAAGCCAGGCCAGCTGTTCATCTGTTTTAAGCATAATGGACTTCAAATTGGCATAACAGGTAATTCTGTTGACCCAGGGAAGGGTTTTGTGGATTTGATCCAAGAGCCATTCCCAGTCTTTCATGGGCATGACTAGGGCATCTCCGTCCATTACAAACACCCGGTCCTGATGGCGGCAATATTTTTTGGCAAAGGCAAGATCTCCTTGCAAATATTTTTTCTCTTTTATGGCGAACTTCTTGTCTCCATAGGCACCGCAAAAAGTGCACTTGGAATGGGAGCAGCCAAGGGTGGCCTGCAGCAGTATGGCATTGGCTTCACTGGGCGGACGGATACAATTGCCCACATGGTGGAATCCATTGGGGATGGGGTCAGGATTCATATGATTTAATAGCGCTCCAAATGGTTGTGGTTTAGGTATGCCTGGGCATACTGCCTTCTTTTAGAAAATTTTTTTGGGTTTGTCACTGGATTATTTCATTAAAGTCACTGGTCCTGGTTGATAATTTTTTCATTCGTCCTTAAGATGACCCCAACCTCAAAATAAGGATACGCCATATGGAAACAGCGCCAATACTTTATGAAAAAATGGACAAGATTGCTAAAATTACGCTTAACCGGCCTGAAAACAGAAATAGTATGGACCCGGAAACCCTCCCGGCGTTTCAGAAAATTCTGGACCAGGTGCGCCAGGATACAAAATTACGCTGCCTGATCATCACGGGGAGCGGCACAAGTTTTTGCACGGGTGCTGATTTTAAGAGCGGAATCATCAAAAAAGGCCAGCCGTTTTTAAACAAGGTGCTCATGGCCCTGTACAAACCGTTTCTGGATGTCGGGAACCTTCAGATCCCGGTTATCGGTGCCATTAACGGGCATGCCATCGGCGGAGGACTCGGACTTGCCCTGATGTGCGATATCCGCATTGCGGACAGCAAGGCCCGGATGGGGGCCAATTTTGCCCGCCTCGGCGTACATTCCGGCATGGCCATTTCCTATATGCTGCCCCGCCTGGTGGGTCTTGCAAAAGCCAATGAATTGCTTTTTACCGGCAAAATTATAACAGGAGAAGAGGCAGCTTCCATCGGGCTTGTAAATTATGCCGTGGAAACCCAGAAGGTCATGGAAAAATCCCTGGCCCTCGCCCGTCAGATTGCCCTGTGCGCCCCGGCTGCGGTTCAGATGATGAAACACTCCATTTACAGCGGGCTTGACTGGAATCCCTTAAAGTCAGCCGAGATGGAAGCCCATATCCAATCCCGAACCTTTGAGATGGAAGATGCCCGGGAGGGAATCTGTGCCCTGCTTGAAAAAAGAGAACCTGATTTTCAGGGCAGATAGGAATAGACACACCCAAAATGGGTGTTTACGCCCCATCGATTTTCATATAAGAAATAGGTTTTTTAAAATAATTGAATGTATTTACCAAAGGAAGCTCTGAATGAAAATAGCCCTTATTGCACCGCCGTACCCCCTGGAAGAGGTCCCGTCCCCCCCCTTGGGACTGACATATATTGCCGCTGCCTGTGAAGCGGCAGGAGCCCGGGTCACCATTCTGGATTATATTGTTCGGGGATATTCGGAAACAAAATTAAAAAAAGAGCTGAACGCATTTGATCCCGATATTGTGGGTATCAATTGTGTGACCCTGAATTTCAATCAGGCGGCCGATATTCTTTGCGTGGTGAAGCAGAACAACCCGGATGTGATCACCCTCATGGGCGGCCCCCACGTTTCCTTTGACAGTGAAAATACCCTGATCTCCTACCCGGAAATCGACATTGTTGTAAAAGGGGAGGGGGAGGAGACCCTCCAGGAACTATTGGGTGTGATTCACACCCCTGAAAACTGGCACACTATCCAGGGAATTGCCTTCAGGGCCAACGGCAAAATCCGAACAACGCCAAGACGTCCGTTTATAAAGGATTTGGATTCACTCCCCCTGCCGGCCCGGCACCTGCTGCCCATGGCACGATACCAGGCCCTGGGATACCCTGTCAGTATCATCACCAGCCGGGGATGTCCCAATCAGTGCATCTTTTGTCTTGGACGCCGCATGGTTGGCCATAAGGTCCGTTTCCGATCCGCCGTCCATATTGCCGACGAGATTGAGGTGCTTTTGTCCCTGGGAACCAGGTTCATCAACATTGCCGATGACCTGTTCACCGCAAGCAAGCGCCGGGTGACCCAATTGTGCAACGAACTTTTAAAACGAAAACTTCAGGTTTCATGGAGTGCCTTTTCCCGGGTCAATACCATAGATACGCAAACCTTAAAACTGATGAAAAGTGCCGGCTGTCATTCGGTCAGTTTCGGTATTGAATCCGGGAATCCGGAAATGCTCAAACGGGTCAAAAAGGGGATCACCATTGCCCAGGCAAAAAAAGCGGCCACCGCCTGCCGGGAGGCCGGAATCAGGGGGCATGCATCTTTTATGGTGGGACTGCCCGGAGAAACCCATGAAACCATGAACGACTCATTGAAACTGCAAAAAGAACTGGAGATTGAATCTGCCTATCATTTCCTGGCACCATTTCCCGGGACGACCGTCAGGGAGGATATTGCCGACTACGATCTTGAAATCCTCACCAACGACTGGGATGAATATAATGCCAATAAATCCATTGTCAGGACTTCCGCCCTTTCCCCGGAGGAAATGGATGCATTTGTTGATGATGCCGGGCAGGAAAACCGGAAAATATGGGAAGACCTTAAAAAAAGATATGAAAACAAAACAGCAACTCCCTTTGAACAGATGCAGGTGGGCGGCCACTATCGCATGGAGATGATTTTTAAACTTCTGACCCAGGATTTCATTGAACAGCAGCCATTATTTTCCGGAGACAGCGATACCTGCCTGAAGGATCTTTGTGTAAAAATTTCTGCCATGGCAAATCTTGATGTGGATTTCACGGAATTCACCATAAAGGATCTTATAGAAAAAGGGTATATCCAGAAGGAAGATTCCAGTGGAAAAGTCCGATTTTTCTGGGCCCTTCATTAGAAGCTGCCAGGGAAAACCGACCCATGGATGGAGGTCAAATTTAGTAAGAACGGCTGAAATATTGGGCGATTATTTTGTAACAATCTTGAAATAGGTGTTGGCGGGTTTATCGAAGCGGACCTCGGATATGGCCAGAGGATCGCTGTTGGCAGCCAGATCCATTTCATAACCGATAACAAAGGTAACGAGGGTTCCTTTTTTTTCAACAACATTATCAATGAGTTTTGAATTGCCCTTGCAGATTTTTGCACCCAAACAGGAAATTCCATCCATTTCTGAAAGGCTGCCGGCACTGTTTTTATACTTCACCGAAAGCGTTATCCCAAAATTGGCCCATCCCTGGCTGGAATTTGTACCGCACATCCCATCCCAGAAAAAATAGATATCAAACACGACGTCATCCTTGGCAGTCAGGCATTCAATGGTATGCTGCCCTGTTTGAATTATATGGGCATTCTGGTCTCGTTCATATTGGACAGCCCCTGAAATCAGCATTTCAAATAAAATTCCATACGGGTATAGTTTGAACCGGCCTGAAAAGTTGTTATCCAGAATATACCCCTTGGATTCTTTTTTTTGGGGAGAAGGGCGGTATTCCCTGTGCAAGTCCAGATCAAAGGTTCGGTTTCTTATATGGGCAGAATGGTTGCTGATATCCAGCAGACTGGAGTGGTCCTGGCCGGAACTCCCATACATCTGCTTGATATCATTTTCAGACATTCCGATTAAAAAAGGATTTTCTTTTCTTGTTTTTGGCATAATACACACTAGTGTTTCAGGGTGAACGGCAATTATAAGTCTTCCCCTTTAAGCTTGGCAAAAAAAAAGTGAAATGTAAATCAGGGGAACCCTTACTTTTTTATTTTTTTGCATTTTATTGACAGGGGATAGTTGAAATACATTTAAGCTTGATTATTGCTGTCTAAAGCATAATATGTGGGAATACTATGATTTAACACAATGGGGCTTGAAACTGGAGTGGCATGGGACCGGACATAAAAAAAATTGAGGCCCTGGAAAAAAAAATGGCAGATCTGGGGATTAAAAAGGATGAGATTCGGGAAAAATTTATCAAATCATCGGGCAGGGGAGGGCAAAAGGTAAATAAAACCGCTTCTGCTGTATTTGTCAGCCATGAAAAAACAGGGCTGTGCGTAAAAGTGGGTACGCACAGATCCCAGCATTTAAACCGATTCCTTGCACTGCGAAGCCTTGTTGAAAAAATTGAAGCCAGAATGACCGGACGAAATGACAGGGAAACCCTTCAAACAGAGAAAATTAGAAAACAGAAACAGAGACGTAAAAAAAGAAGTCAGGTAAAGCTGAAGGACCCGGAGTCATCTCCAAGGGGTATGGATTAAAGCCCTGGCCGATCAGAGGTTAGCATTTTCATGCTAATTGACATACCCCCTTGGCGTCTGATCAAACTGAAGCCGGATTTGGTGGTTCTCAACAAAGGTTAAATCCATCTTTACGGGCGGGACATGGGTTGAAGCATCTTTAAGCTCGATCCCCCTCAATCGCTTGGCCCCGACGATTTGGGACTGCCAGCAGTTAGAATTCAGGCTGGAAACGGTGATCCCTTTTTTTCGAATCGCGTGAATAAACTTGTTGTTTGATAAATATATCCCCACATGGTTGATTCTTTTTCTTTTGGGGGCAGAGAAAAAAACAAGGTCCCCGGTCTGAAGGTTTTTTGAGGAAATTTTTTCAAGCTTGGGGGAAAAAAATTGCTGGGATGCCTGGTGGGGAAGGTCAGTTGAAAATGTCTCTGAATAGATCCGCTTTACAAAGCCAGAGCAATCCATTCCTTTGGTAGTATTGCCTCCATATCGATAGGGCACGCCCAGATATTTTTTTATTTCCGCCTGGAGGGTTTGGTCAAAAACCTGGGAGCGGTTTCTATGTTTTTTTTGAGGGGGTCTTTTTTTGTCGGACCGCTTATCCGCTAAATATTTATTGGATTTTTTATCCCCTGATTTCTTACCGGATTTTTTGCCACTTGATTTTTTTGGGGATCTCTTATCCGCTGATTTCTTTTTGGATCTCTTATTCGCTGATTTTTTCTGGAGCTTGTCAACGATTGATTGTTCTTCAGACAGGGTGGGCTTTTTTCCCCGGGGATGGGTTTCCCTGGCAAAAGCGGTCCCGTTGAGGCTCAGGAAAAGAATCAACCCGACCATCAGAGAAGTCACAAGTTTGATTTTCGGGTTTTGAAGAAGCCTTTGAACCGGGTTGGTATCGGACAAAACAGTTACTTGATTCACACAAATCCCCTGGTGACAGGTTAATCATATCCACACCCCTTAGACGTTAAACGCGCCAACTTATCCGATATACCCTGTATTTGTCAAAAAAAAAATAAGATGTCGGGGGGAATCCATCGTCTAAAATGCACCCAGCTGGCAGGGTTTAATTCGGAGGTTCAGTTTTTCACAGGCGGATCCCAGATCCAGCCGCTTTAGTTTAAGGGTATCTGCAATCTCCCAACATTGGCTGCAGGAAATTTTGCCGTCATTGTTTGCCTTGTCCAATGCTGTAAAAAGCGATTTTGATACTTCAATATCCGGATCGATTTTCTTTTTTTCAGGTGAATACCCAAAAAGTCCCAACTGACATTGGGAAATCCGGTATTCCATCAGATCGGTCTGAATTCCGATGTCCAAAGGTGAAACACCAAGGTCCCTGGCTGCCCTGTGGGCGGCGGCACAGGACAGAATGTTGTTTTCCGCAAGGGAAGTGATTTTAGTGGAAATGGTCTTGTCAATGGGTTTTCCCGGGTGCTTGCCTGCGTAATACCCTTTATCTTCGTGTGTCATGGTGTCTCCTGGTTTGACTCTTTTGTGGGGTTATTATATGAAACTCTTTATACCCTAAATAAATGGGGGGATAAAGGATATACTTTTATGATAGATGAAATTGCTTCCAATAGTTTTCAGATGATTTACATCGCATCCTGCGGAGAAGGGATTAATGCCTTTAACCTGGTTGAATCAACACTGGTCCAGTTTCCGGGCAGTCAGATTTCCGTTGTCAAGGTGGCGCATATCCGATCCGAAAGCCAGGTGGATGAACTCATTGACAAGGTAAAGGATATTGAAAGCCTGATTGTTCATACCCTTGTAAATTCAAATCTTCGAAAATACCTGACCCGGAAGGGGATTGACAATCACATTGTCACCATAGATCTCATGGGACCCATCCTGTCCAAGATCCAGGCGTTCTTAAACAAGGCCCCGCTCGAAAAGCCGGGACTTTACAGGGAAATTCAACACGTTAATCTTAAACAGGTATCAGCCATTGATTTTGCCCTTTCCCATGACGATGGATTAAATCCGGATACCCTGATGGGCTCTGAAATTGTCCTGCTGGGGTTGTCACGGGCCGGAAAAACCCCCTTGTCCATGTACATGGCTGTTATGGGCTGGAAAGTGGCCAATATACCCTATGTTCCCGGAGTTCCCATGCCAGAGACCCTGGATAGGGTGGACAGAAGGCGGGTTATCGCCTTGAATATCAATGTGGAGCAGCTTCTGGCCCATCGGAAGATGCGACAGGAAAGCCTGGGAACCACGGATATCTATTCCTATGTCTCAAGACAGGATATAGAAGATGAAATTCAAAATGCCCAGAAATACTATATCACCAGGGGATTTTCAATGATTAACGTGAGCAACAAGCCCATTGAGTCCAGTGCAGAGGAAATCGTAGAAATGATTACCAGGCGGTTTCTGGCAAATGCCCATTTGTAAAACCCAATTGATTTACTTGGTGTAGAGACTGGGTACCTTTGGGATGGATTTGAAGCGATGGTTCATGTTCATAAGGCTTTCGGAATTTCCAATGGCAAAATATCCACCGGGGACGACACTGCTATAAAGCTTGTTTGTCACCTGTTCACTGGTTGGCGGGTCAAAGTAGATCATGACATTTCGGCATAAAACCGCATCATAATGATCAAAGGCAGGTCTATCCGTGATTAAATTGAATTTCTGAAACGACACATGGTCCATTATTTCTTTTTTTACCTTGACATGCCCGGCAAATTTACCGCTGCCCCGTTGAAAAAAACGGTGCAAGAGCGGCTGGGGTAAATTTTTCAACTTATCCGCCCTGTATATTCCCCTGGCGGCAATGGTCAGGACTGAATGGGAAATATCTGTTGCCAGAATGGAAAATCTGATCCCCAGGGCTTTGAGCTGAACTGCCATGGTATAGGGTTCATCTCCGGTGGAGCAGGCAGCACACCAGATTTTGAATTCTTTTGTTTTTTGGGGGTGGCCATTGAATTGATTGACGATAAATTCTATGCTTTTGTTTTCCCTGAAAAAAAATGAATGGTTGGTCGTCATCGTATCAATGAATTCCACCACCTCCTTTTCATCGGTCTGCAAATAGGAGAGATAGTTGTTTAATGATTTTTTTGTTATGCGCATCCGTTTGGCAATTTTTGATTTCAGCAGTTCAAGTTTTCCTTCGTGGAGATTGATGCCGGATGCGACATAGACCATGGTTTTAAGGTCATTGAATTGTTTTTTAGAAAGATCTATGGAATTCATGGAAAAATGATATTATATAACACAAATAAAAGTAAACAAAAAAAACGAGGAAAGTACTATTAAACCAAGATCCCATTCCATTGAACGGCGGAAAAACAAAGATCTCTGGACCCGCCTATTCATTCTGGTCAGTTTTTGTGCCTGGGGAGTTCTTTTTGTTTCACTTCTGATCTTTCACAGAGCCCAGCCGGAATTTGAAACCCTGTTTGATAAATTTTATCGTCTTGAGCTCAGAACCGCCTGGGATATAAAATTTTTGCACTATCTTGTATATACACTTATTATAGGAGTGGGGGTCAGTTTTGCAGGACTTGGTCTAAGCCGCTTCCGGGCCAGGAGGAAAACAGATCATAAAAAGCATTTGATTTTCCTGGGTTTTTTGTATTTTCTCCTTTTTATTGTTGCCTGGATTCTCTTATAGTGGGTCAAGAATTGGGAGGGATTGCCGATAGCTTATTTGTGACGCTTTTTTAACAAAAACAGGAATGGCCCATGAAAAAAAATATACTCGTATATTGTTTAACCTTTTTGCTGGTCTCGTCCATCTGCCGAGCCCGGGATTTTATGGTTGAATTTGTCGAAGAGAACTATAGGGAAACCACAACTGCCTATTCACATGATCCGACGATTTACCACTCAATCCAGGTTAACTCCCCGGCCGGACCGAAACTGCTGATTCTCACCGGGAAAAATCCTGAATACCGAAGGTGGCTGCGGCAGTATATTGCCGCCAACAAAAATCTGATCACCCGGGTGCCGGATACTGACAACGACCGGTTCATATCGGCCAAGGCCTATGAAATTGATGTTGCTCACCTTCATCCTGTTAACGGACAAAAATGGCACCCCCAACTGCCTCTGTTTGAAGAGGCAACAGCCATAATCGGTGACCAGCATATCCTGATCATAGATGCCAACGACAAAAGAAGTCAATTAATCGCAAACGTGGTCGAAAAAATTGGATATTCGGCTATGGTTTCCACAGAGGGTACCCAGGCGCTTAACACCTTCAGGGTCCAGCCTGAAAAATTTAAAATGATTATCGCAAATCACGAACTGCCGGGAATGACAGCCGAAACCATTGTGGATCATATTTTAAAAATTGATCAAAGAATTCCCATCCTGGTTGAAACCGGTTATCAAAATACAGCAAGAAAAAACAAGTTTATAAATAAATTTTCAGGGGCCGGTTCCGTGGTGGTAAAATCCGTTGTACTCGAAGATCTTCACAATACCATTTTAAAACTGGTGAAAGGAAAGGTCTGATTCTATGAAGCGTTTTTATGGGCTGTTGCTTGGCGTGTTGATATGGATGCCTTCTTTGCTTCTGGCACAGGACAATGAATTTACACGATATGAGATGAGTTTTAAAAACTTTTTGACCTGTGAGCTTACCCGGACCGACGCGAGAAATCATTTTAAGGGCAAATCGTTTAAAATCACCATGATCGATTTGTTTGACATTCAAAGGGAATCGGGCATGGTGATTATCACCGGTGCTGTTCAGTGTTTTGTGGAGGACAGGTATCTAACCCTTTATGCTGCCCTGGGAGTTGAAACCATTATTGACAAGGAAACGGTCAGTTACTATACGGTCCGTTCAACTGATTTTTCCATCCTTGCCACTGAATTGATCCGATTCCCCTATAAAGAAAGATGCCCCTGGTCCCAATACTGGGTGGATACCGACTAACCGTTTTTTTAAAAAAGCCCCTGTCGCAATATAGAAGACAGGGGCTTTTTGATGTTTGAAAAAAAATTTAGTTAGACTGGGTATAAAATTGCTGCCTGGGCGGCTGCCAGCCGGGCTATGGGAATCCGGTAGGGGGAGCAGGAGACATAGGTCAGTCCGGCCCGATGGCAGAACACCACCGATGCCGGGTCACCGCCGTGCTCGCCGCAGATTCCCAATTTTATATTTGGCCTTGTTTTTCGGCCCCGCTCGACTGCAATCTCAATCAAACTGCCAACCGCTTCCTGGTCTAGGGTTTCAAAAGGGTCAGAGCTTAAAATGGCATTGTCAATATAATCGTTCATAAACGAACCGATATCATCCCTGGAAAAACCAAAGGTCATCTGGGTCAGGTCATTGGTGCCAAAGGAAAAAAATTGGGCATATTTTGCCATTTTATCGGCAACCAATGCAGCTCTGGGGATCTCGATCATGGTGCCGAACAGATACGGGACGGTTTTAACCGTATATTTGGCAAGGGTAAGGTCATGGCAGTCAGTGATAATCTTGTGGGTGAATGCCACTTCCTTTTCATTGCAGGTCACAGGGACCATGATCTCGGGCAGGGGATGTTTGCCTGCCTGGATCAGTTCGGCACAGGCTTCGAAGATGGCTGTCACCTGCATCCGTGTGATTTCCGGAAAGGTAATGCCCAGGCGAACCCCCCGGTGGCCGATCATGGGGTTGGATTCCTTGAGAAGCGCACTGCGTTTCAAGACTTCTTCAAGATCAATTCCAAGGGCATCTGCAATCTCCTGCTGATTTTCCTTGGATTGGGGCACAAATTCATGCAGGGGCGGATCCAAAAGCCGCAGGGTAACCGGCAGGTTGTCCATGACAGCCAAGGTCTTTGAGATTTCCTGTTTGACAAAGGGAAACAGCTCGTCCAGAGCCAGCTGACGCTCTTGTTTTGATTTGCTCAGGATCATTTTCCGTAGCAGGAAAAGCGGTTTGCCTGAATCAGAGCCATAAAACATATGCTCGGTCCTGAACAGACCGATCCCCTGTGCACCAAATGCCAATGCAATTTTGGCATCGTCCGGCGTATCCACATTGGTCCGCACCTGCATGGTTCTATAGGAATCGGCAATGGACATGAATTTCTGGAACTTGGGATTTTCCAGGGAATCTTTCATTTTCAGGCGGCCGTCGTACACCACGCCCTTGGTACCGTTTAAGGTTATGAAATCGCCTTCATGAAAAATCTTGGCACCGATCCGAAGTTCTTTTGCGCCGGCATTAATTTTCATGGCACCGGCACCGACAATGCAGCATTTACCCCAGCCCCTGGCCACAAGGGCCGCATGGCTTGTCATGCCGCCCCGGGCGGTTAAAATGGCCGAGGCAACCCGCATCCCTTCAATATCTTCCGGATTGGTTTCTTCCCGGACCAGGATCACCTTTTTATCGGTTTTGGCCCAGGCAACCGCGTCCTCAGAGGTAAACACAATCTGACCCCAGGCGCCTCCTGGCCCTGCCGGCAGTCCTTCTACCACACGCACGGCCGTCTTTTCTGCTGCCGGATCCACGATTGGATGGAGCATGTCATCCAGCACTTTTGGATCCAGACGGCAAACCATGGTCTTTTCATCGATCATACCCTGTTCATACATGTCCATGGCCATGTTCAAGGCAGCCGTGGCCGTCCGTTTTCCCACCCGGCACTGGAGCATGTACAAACGGCCTTCCTGGATGGTAAACTCAATGTCCTGCATATCTTTATAGTGGGACTCAAGGGTGTTTCGGATTTCAAACAACTGGGCATAGAGATCCGGCATGGCTTCTTCCAGGGAGGAAAGATGGCTGTTCTGGCGATTCTTTGTATCATTGTTCAAGGGGTTGGGGGTTCGGATACCGGCCACCACATCTTCTCCCTGGGCATTGATCAGCCATTCGCCGTAAAACTTGTTTTCTCCTGTGGCAGGGTCCCTTGAAAAGGCAACCCCTGTGGCAGAGGTCTGCCCCATATTGCCGAACACCATGCTCTGGACGTTAACGGCTGTTCCCCAATTGTCCGGGATGTGTTCGATTCGTCTGTAGGAAAGGGCCCGCCGTCCGTTCCAGCTTTTAAAAACAGCACCAATGGCACCCATGAGCTGTGCTTTCGGATCATCGGGAAATTCGATATCCAGGGTTTCATGGATCTTTTTTTTGAACCGGTCACACAATGCCTTCATATCTTCGGTGGAGATATCGGTGTCGTTTATATACCCCTTGTCATTTTTCAGATTGTTCATCATCATTTCAAGGTTAAGGCGAATGCCCATTCCATCAATGGGTTTTATCTGTTCCGACTTTTCCATGACCACATCGGAATACATCATGATCAGCCGTCTATAGGCATCATACACAAACCATTCATTTCCGGTTTTGGCAATCAGGCCGGGAATTGTCTTTGTGCAGAGCCCGACATTCAAAATGGTCTCCATCATTCCGGGCATGGAGCTTCTGGCACCGGAACGGCAGGATACCAGCAGGGGATTGTTCACATCTCCGAATTTCATTCCCATCTGGTCTTCAATGTTTGCCATGGCCAAAGTAACTTCGGTTTCAAGGGTGTCCGGAAACCGTTTGTTCAGATCAAAATAATGGTTGCAACACTCTGTGGAAATGGTAAAACCCGGGGGCACCGGAAGTCCAAGCTTTGACATTTCAGCAAGATTGGCGCCTTTCCCGCCCAAAAGATTCTTTTGTGTTGCATCCCCATCGGTTCTTTTGGGACCGAATTCATAAATATATTTGGTCATGTTTCCCTCGATTTTGATTTTTGCATTAGAAAATAATATACCCAACAACTATTAAGAACTTAAAAAATCAAGTCAAGAAAAATCTTGTGTTTAAAAATTGTGGTGGCAGTGATATGATTTCAATTTGAGAAGAAATGAAGTAAAATTTTACGATAGTTTTGTTGGATAATTGAATGCTAAATATTGAGTCCATTTATAAAGGGTTCGGAGATCAGATTTTATTGGAAGATACCGGCCTGCAAATTAACCAGGGCGAACGGGTGGGGCTCGTGGGCAGAAACGGCCATGGAAAAACCACTCTCCTGAACATGATTGCCGGAATTGATCACCCGGATGACGGCAAAATTTCCTGTCCGACAGGATACAGGATAGGGATATTGTCCCAAAAGATATCCTTTGAAAAAAATACAATTTTAGAAGAGGCCATGCAGGGACTTCTGGAGCATGAACGGGACCATTCCTGGAAAGCGGAAAAAATTCTGGCTGGTCTTGGCTTTTCCCAGCCAGACCTGAAAAAAGATCCCGTTCTCTTTTCAGGGGGGTATCAGGTTCGGCTGAACCTGGCAAAGGTTCTGGTTTCTGAGCCGGATCTATTGATTTTAGATGAGCCTACCAATTATCTGGATATCACCTCTATCCGGTGGATTTCCCAGTTTCTGGTCGCCTGGCCCAGGGAAGTTCTTCTGGTCACCCATGACAGAGGATTCATGGACAATGTGGTTACCCATATCGCCGGAATCCACCGCCAGAAAATAAAAAAAATCAAGGGAGATACCTTGAAATACTATCTCCA
>JAHIVS010000727.1 GCA_018816605.1 Pseudomonadota bacterium | reverse complement strand
TCCGTCTCGGCGAGTGGTTAGCGAGGCGGTCTGGGGAATTTGGAGGTTTTGCCTCCAAAAATAATCGGCGCGTTTCGGCGCGCGGTTGCAATTCACAGATTGAGAATTTCGCGGAGTGTTTTTTTATGTTAAAATTAAAATGTGAAATTAAATAATTTTTTCAAATTGATTGTTTCTATTGTGTTGTGCCAAGCGGTGGGGATTGGCGGAGCGTTTTTTACCAGTCCGGCTGTGTCCTCGTCTTGGTATCGTGCTTTGGAAAAACCGGCGCTTAATCCGCCCAGTTGGGTTTTTTCGCCAGTCTGGATAACACTTTATTTTTTGATGGGCGTGGCGCTGTTTTTGGTGTGGCGCGCGAGCGGGGAACGACGGAAAATTAAAATGGCGTTAAGCGTATTTGGCATCCAACTTTTTTTCAACGCTCTTTGGTCTGTGATTTTTTTCGGCTGTCAAAACTTGGGCTGGGCATTGGTGGACATCGTCGCGTTAGGGTTGGCGATTGTCTGGACAATATTTGTTTTTCGCAAAATTTCAAAAACCGCCGGTTATTTGCTTGCGCCGTACTTGTTGAGGGTTGGCTTTGCCGGTTATTTGAATTACGCTTTTTGGATTTTGAATTAATTTTTACATTTTTCTAAATTGCTCTTTAAGCAAAAAGAAAACCCCTATCCGTTGGTGGCGGATAAGGGTTGGGACTAGGGGGATTGGCGATATGTTGTCCTGATGCCATTTTTTTGAGGAGGAGGCAAAAAAATGACGGTAGAGGAGGAAAACGCCAATCTGAAGAACTCTATATTCAGTGTAGCAAAGGGTTAGAAAATGTCAAGTTTTTTGAAATATGCTAAAATGACGCGATGAAGCGGATTTTTGATTTGAACAGCAAGCGCCAGAAAATTTTTTTTCTGACGCTTTGTTTGTTCACAATAGCAGTGTTGTATGGAAGCAGTCTGGCGGGTGATTTTGTTTTGGACGATAGAGGGATTAACGCGCGCCAAGCCCTTTTGGAAAATCCCTTGGAGTGGCCTCAAGTTTTGGCGATGCCGTATTGGGGAGTGGAAGCGGGCGCGTATCGTCCAATTACGCTATTTTCTTACGCCCTGAATTTTTTCTTGTTTGGCGCGGGGGCGTGGAGTTTTCATTTGGTCAATTTAATTTTATATGCGGGAATCGGCTATCTTCTATTTTTATTTTTGCGAAAAATTTTTAGACTGATTCCGCCCACGCGACGACGGTTCAAGTTTGGCAGATGGAAATTGACTGATATTGTGGCTGGTTTGGGCGCTTGGTTATTTTTGATTTTACCCATTCACAGCGAAGTCGTGGCGAATATCACGGGACGGGCGGAACTTTTGGCGTTGTTTTTTTCTTTGCTGGCTTTGTTGGAAATTTTGAAAAAAAATTCCAACAAATGGCTATCGTTGGCGTGGTTATTGTTGGCTTTGGGAAGCAAAGAAACGGCGTTGGCGGTGTTGCCGATTGTGTTGTTGGTGTTGGTGGCGGTGGCGGGGAGGAGTGGCTGGAGGAGGCGGGGCGACGAAGTCGCCCCGCCTCGCCCAATCTTAAAAACAATTTTTTCCAAAAAAATCCTTGAAAATTTTTGGTTTCCCGCCTGTTTATCCGTTTTTATTTATTTTTCAATTCGCTGGTTGGTGTTGGGAATTTATTTTTTCTCCAATACCGCTTCGTTTGTGGAAAATCCGTTGAAATTTGTTTCAGTGGCGGAACGCGTTTTAACTTCCTTGAAAATTTTTGGTCTGTATGTCGGCAAGACAATTCTGCCGTTCAATTTATGTTCCGATTATTCTTATAATCAAATTGCTATTGTGAATAATTTTTTTGACTGGGGCGCGTTGAGCGGTCTTGTGATTTTGGGCGGAACGGTTTTCTCTATTTTTTATTTTTTCCGCCGTCGCTTTGGTGCGTCTCTGGCGTGCGCCGTTTTATTTTTTCCGTATTTGATAATTTCCAATTTAATTTTTCCCATCGGGACAATTATGGGCGAACGCCTTTTCTTTTTCTCCTCGGCGGGAATTGCGATTTTAATGGCGGTGGGCGTTGCGGGGTTTTGGGAATATTTGTCAAAGAAAAAAATTTGGCGGGCGTTGGCTGGCGGGGTTGCGTTGTTGCTGGTTCTTTTTTATCTTGGCGCGAGTTTTGTTCGCGGTCTGGATTGGCTCTCTGAAGAAAGGTTATTTTTATCCGCGGGAGAATGCGCTCCGCGGAGCGTGTTATCACAGTCTAATTTAGCGACGGTTTATTTTTATCGCGGGGATTATAAAAAAGTGGAGGAAATTATTTTGGACTCCTACACAATTTATGATAAATACACTGTGGCGAATAATAATCTGGGATTGGCGTATTGGAAAATGGGGGAGTGGGATAAAGCCAAAGAACAATATTTCAAAGCGTTGCGGACATATCCGCCTTACGCGGGCATCTATGAAAATTTAGTTTTATTTTACACCAGCCAAGGCGATGAGGAGGCGGCGGAAAAATGGGAGAAAATTTGGAGGAGGTGAAGTAATTTTGAATTTGAGGGACTGGATCGCTTCGCTAAACGCTCGCGAAGATGGGAAGCTGGATCGCTTCGCTAAACGCTCGCGAAGACGGGAAGCTGGATCGCGTCGTCGCTCCCAATTTAGAGGTTGGAAGTTGGATATTGGAAGTTGGATAAAAATTGGCGTTGCCAATTTCCCCTTTTTTCTTTCGCGAAGACGGATTTTGGCTTCGGCAAAATCCGTCCACTAAACCAAAACTACCCCAGTTAACTGGGGTAGTTATCTTAATCGT
>JAHIVS010000462.1 GCA_018816605.1 Pseudomonadota bacterium | reverse complement strand
TCTCTGGATGCCAGGAGAAAGGAAAACAATACATGGCTTTTCATGATTTCGTTTTCAAGTTGGGTCAGCCGCCCGGTTTTGTATAAGATGTCCTGGGGAATAAAGGCCTTGCCCGTGTCATGTCCCAGGCAGATAATTCCAAGTTCCCGGTACTCGTCTTCACTGAAATCATCAAGTTCATGGGCCATGATCAGGGCTATCCAGCTCATCTTGACAATATGGGCAATGGTTTCTCCCATGGTCTTTTTGTTAAAAACCAGTCTGTCGTTGTGGATTATTTGATTCAGGGCAATGGAAACGGCAGCATATTTTTTATCGGAAGCAAGAACCCTGCAGGCCGCCTCAAGAAACGGGCGCAATTGCTGATATTTTTTTTGAAGCAGCAGGAACAAGGGACTTTTTCCATTGGACAATCCGGCACTGACAAATGCCTTTACCCGCGTTTGAACCTGGGGGAGGTTTTCCTGTCTTAACCTGTCAAAAAATTGCTTTTGGGCATTGATCAGCCGGATCATTTCACAATCAAAGCGTTCATTGTTTTCCAGAATGGAGATCTCTTTTTTCAGGACCGTGAAGTTGATTTTAAGGGTATCAAATTTTTTGAGCAAATCAATTGAAATCCGGGTGCTGGCAGGCGCAATTAATTCATTTCCATAATAGGTATTGACGGCAAGCTGCCGATTCATTATGGAAAGCATTATTGGCTTGAACCGCTCATCAAAAATGCCCAAATCCCGATCTGTAAAGATGCTTTCGTTTTTTCCCAGTTTTTTCAATGGAAGGTGTAAGAAAAGAGGGGAATTGTTTTTTGTGGGGGGACATAGGTTCGGCAGTGTTAATTTTTGAACCCAGTGGATATCTTCAGATCTGTTCATGTTATTTTAAACTGCGTGTCAATTGTCGGTGATCAGCCCATACCCCAATGGTATAAAATAATTTCCGGGCTTTCATGGCATCTTCCCAGGATTTACGCAATTTTGCGCAATATGGGAAAAACATTTTTTATGCTTTGCAGTTAATGTGCCAGGTGTGACCCAAGGAGAACGATATGGTAAACCTAATAAAATCAAACGGTTTTGGAATATGAGCCGGATTTGTTCGGGGGTGGCGTCTGCCAGAATGACCGGGTATGCCATTTTGGCAGATCTAGGGGGTCGGCTTTTTTTTAAGGAAGGGTATAATCAGTCGAAAGGAGCTCCCCTGGCCCAATTGGCTTTCAACTTCAATTTTGCCCCCAAGGGAAGTGATCAAATTGTGGCACAGGGAAAGCCCGATGCCGGTTCCTTCCTTTGAGGTTTTGGTTGAAAAGAACGGATCAAAAGCCCGGGAAATTGTTTTGGCATCCATCCCGCATCCATTGTCGATCACATCAATCACCAGGCGCTGATCCAAAAGAAAATCACGGGAAACCAGCAGCTTTACAAATGAATCGGGTTTATCACATGCCTGGGCGGCATTGATGATAAGATTTGTAAGGGCAATTTCAAGCATTTCAGGCGAGGTTTCAAGGCATGGCAGATTATCCGGTATCACAACCTCAACGGTCTTAACCTGCCGGTTAATTTTGCCCCTGGCAATTTCCAAACATCCCTGGATCAATTTTTTGATGTCCACCCGGGTAAAGGTCACATCGCTTTTCATGTGCACGAATTTCCGAAGATTTGTCACAATTTTATGGATGCGGAGGGACCCGTTTTCAATATTGTCCACCAGCTTGAACAGGTCCCTTCGGAAATCCGGATAGGCCATATTGCAGAGTTGAAAACTTTTATGGATTTTTGCATGGTTGTCTATGATGGGAAGAATGGCGCCCAGGTACTCTTTTAAAATCGGAATATTAAAGGAAATAAAATTATTGGGATTGTTGATTTCATGGGCCATCCCTGAAACAAGAAACCCCAGGGATGCCAGTTTTTCCGTCTGGATGACCTGGCGCTCCATATTTTTTCTTTCGGTAATGTCTTGGAAAATCCCCTGAATCTCTGTTGCCTTACCGTCTTTATGCCGTTTTGCCGTGGCAATGAACCGAAGTTCTCTGATAGAGCCTTTTTTACAAACAATTCGGTATTCATTGTCAATGGGCCTGTGGTATTTTAAAAATGTTTGTAAATCCTTTTCAAACCGGTCCATGTCCTGGGAAAAAATATGATCTGCCAGGAAGCGATAATCCATTTGTATTTGACCCGGGACATACCCGAACAGCCGGTATAATCCATCTGAGCAGTTAAGGATTTCACCGTTCAAAGAGGTGAAAAAACTGCCCATGTTTGCAATTTTCTGGGCGGTTCGTAAATGGTTTTCTTTGCTCAGGGATTCTTCCTGGGCCCGTTTCCGTTCTTTTATTTCATTTCGCAATTCCCGGTTGGCTTTTTGCAGCTGAAAGGTTCTGTCTGTAATTTTCTGCTCCAGGTCTTCCTGGGCTTTTTTGAGCGCTTCCAGGGTTTTTTCGTGCTCCCGGATCTCGGCTTTGAGTATTTGATTGGTCTGCTGAAGTGCAATTGTTCTTTTTTCCACTTTGGCTTCAAGGGTTTTATTGATGTCCCTCAGCTGATGTTCGGTCTCCTTAATGCGGACCATGGCCTTGATCCTTGCCAGAAGCACATCTGCCGTGACAGGCTTGTACAGGTAATCATCCGCACCGGATTCAAGGCCGTAGTTTCGGTGTTCCCTGCTGGTCATCATTCCGGTGCAGATAATAACAAACATTTGCTGGAATCGATTTTCAGACCGGATAATGGACAGAATGTCGAATCCGTTCATATCCGGAAGGCTGATATCCAATAATACAATATCCGGAAAGAAGGAATCCAGTTTGACAATGGCCTCCTGCCCATTGGAAGCGGTTTCCACTAGATACCCCTTCCTGCTTATTATTTTGGTATATGCCTCCAGGATAGCCAGGTTGTCCTCTATGATCATTATTTTTGTTGGGTTTGTCATTGCCGTTTGTCCTGAATATGAGATCTGCCGGGTACATGGGCGTTATGAAATACGATAGGATTTGAGCTTTCGCCTGAGGGTGTTCAGGCCGATGCCAAGAAGAACCGCTGTTTTTGATTTGTTGCGGCCGGTATGTTCATACACGTGGAGAATATGCTTTTTTTCCACCAGGGAGAGGGGTGTTAGCCCAAGGGTCTCCTGTCCCGGGAGAAAAGGACGGGTATTATTGGTCGTAACATGTTCGGGCAAATGGCCGGGGGTGATGATTTGGCCCTGGGAAAGGTTGAAAGCGGACTGGATAATGGATTTTAGTTCCCGGACATTTCCGGGATAGGGATAGCCTTCCAAAAGGGACAGGGTTTCGGGATGGAGTTTGTGTGAAGCTGGTTTGTTCCCCAATTGTTCTACAAAATGGACTGCCAGCAAGGCAATATCTTCTCTTCTTTCTTTCAAGGCGGGCAGGTGAAGCCAGGCCCCTTTTAATCGGTAATAGAGATCCTTCCGGAATTTGTTTTCCAGGACCTGATTCTCAATGGTTTCATTTGTGGCGGCAATAAACCGGATGTCTGTTTTAATGGGGGTATCTGTACCAATGGGCAGATGTTCTCCCTCCTGGAGAACCCGGAGCAGTTTGCCCTGAAGCTCCAGGGGAAGGGATCCGATTTCATCCAGAAAAAGAGAGCCTTTGTCCGTTGTGGTGAGGTATCCGGGCCTGTTTGCCTGGGCCCCTGTAAAGGCTCCCTTGGTGTGACCGAAAAATTCGGCATCAAAAAGGGTTGAAGACATGGATGCCATATTAATGGCGGAAAAGGCAGCAGAAGCCCTGGGGCTTGCCCTGTGAATGGCCCGGGCCAGAAGTTCTTTGCCTGTGCCGCTGTCTCCGGTGATCAGAACCGGAACCTTGCTGGCAGCATGGAGCTCAGCCTCGCAAAGAATTCGGATGAGCTTGGGAGATTGGGTGATGATAGAAGAAAAATCCCTGGGAGGGCGGATGTTTTTCAAAGGGGTCTCTTTTCTCAAATCCAGAATTTTTAAAAACCGTCTTCGTTCCAATGCCCGGTTCAGAGACAGGAGGAGATCATTTTTGGAGATGGGTTTCACCAGATAATCGTAGGCGCCTTTTTTAATGCAGTCAACGGCCATCTGGGCTTCATTCATGGCGGTCAACATGATACATTCGGTATGGGGACTGATCTTTTTGATCTCTTCCAGCAGTTTGATCCCATCCATTCCCGGCATGGTGATATCAAGGAGTGCGGCATCAAACTTTTTTCCATTTTTAAAAAAGGCAAGCGCAGTTTCGGCGTTATTTTCCGTGTGAATATTGTGATACCCGGAGATGATCAGCCCGCGTTTGATGGTATCTAAAAAATCGGCTTCATCATCTATCACCAGTATCCGGTTTTCCATTTACACTCCCCATTGTCATCGTGGTTTGAGTCCGTTTGGAAAGGGAGTATAAAAAAAAATGGCGGACAAATCAATCCGGGCGAGCGGTTTATTGTGCCAAAATGGCAGGGTTTAGATTATAGGTTGGCGTAGAATTCTTTTTCAATGGCCTTTACCCGGTCTTTTCTTTGGGTCGACAGAAAATGCCGGTAGAGCCGATCGTCCATGGAAATCTCCTTTCCAAGAACCTTTTTTTCGAGGATGGACAAAACCGCAATGGAGACATCACAGGAAGGGTATCCCTTGTCATCCAGAAGAATGGTGTCGTCCAGCTTAATTTCAACTATATTATTGATGTCTACCAATTTCAGCTCCCCTGTGGAGGTTAATATGAGGTTGCCGATTCCGGCAAGGTCGGGAATATATCCGGTCCGGTCAATCATTTGCCGGACTTTATTAACAAAGAGGGCGATGTTTTTTTTTGCGCGGCCAACCAGGGCCTGATTTTGCAGGATGTCCATCAAAGAAGCCTCACCAAAGAACCTCCAGGGATCCAGTATCGGTCCTGGCACATATTCCTGGAGACCGCACAGGACAATCTGGCTGTTTCCCGTACCCCTATAGTCCACCAGAAACTCTTCGGAAAGGGCAATTAAATCCTTTCCCAGAAATTTCAGCAGGAGGTTGTATTTTTCAATTTCCCGGAAAACAGCAGCTTTGCTCTCAAACCGGTTTCGCAATATTCGAAACATTTTTACAGGCCGTGCCCTGGGAAACATCCGGATGCCGTCAATGATCTCTCCCTGGGTTTCCTTTAGCACCGCTTCGGCCAAAAGCACCTCGAAAATATGGGACCGCAGGCCGGAGCGATAATATTTCCGGAACACAAGGGTCTTGGAATCCTTGATGAAATTGAGTTTTTTTACCTCGCTTCCCGGCAGGTGGACCCGGTCTCTTATATCCGTCGGCTGGTTCATGGGTGACTCCGTCCCTAAAAAAAAGCAATGATTTTTTGATCCCAGGGGATTGTATCAAAGACACGGGAACCGGTAAAGAGCGCAAATTTTCTATTCCCTATCTAAGGACTTGAATTTCATCGGATCTGCCTTGACAATTTGGTTTTTGCCACAATTATTATTGAAAACCAATTTTAACCTGAAACAGGACCAAAATGTAATTGAAACGGGAGTTAAGCATGGGAACAAAGAAGACACGTAAGTTTAAAACCGAAGTGCAGCAGCTGTTGCACCTGATCATTCATTCCTTGTATTCCAACAAGGAGATCTTTGTGCGGGAACTGATCTCAAATGCCTCGGATGCCATTGACAAGGCCAGATTCAAAGAACAGACAGAGCCGGCGCTTTTTGCCGAGGATACGGATTACCACATTCGCCTGGCCACGGATGCCGAAGCCAAAACCTTTACCATTTCCGACAACGGCATCGGCATGACCCTGGACGAGGTCAACGAGAATATCGGTACCATTGCCCAGTCCGGAACAGCCGCTTTCATGGAAGCCCTGGAAAAATCCAAAAAAGAGACCAGCCTGTCTCCTGAACTCATCGGCCAGTTTGGTGTGGGCTTTTATTCCGCTTTTATCGTGGCAGACAAGGTCCGCCTGGATACACGGGCAGCAGGGGCTGAAAAAGGGGTCCGTTGGGAGTCAGACGGCAAAGGATCCTATACAATTGAAGAGATTGAAAAAGAGAACCGGGGCACTTCCATCACCCTGTTTCTGAAGGATCCGGAAGAAGGGGATCAGGATTTTACCGAGGATTATACCATCCAGCACATTGTTAAAAAGCATTCCGATTTTGTGACCTATCCGGTGATCATGAACCTGGAAAAGAGCGAGCCCATCCCGGAAAACGAGGTGATCAAGGATTCCGAGGGAAAACCCATTGGCGATACCTATCGGAAAGTCAGGAAGGACGAGACCCTCAACTCCATGAAGGCCATCTGGGCCAAGGCCAAGGAAGATGTTACCCCCGAAGAGCATGAAGAATTTTACAAGCACATCAGTCATAACTGGGATAAACCTCTGGAGACGATCCACAAGCGGTTCGAAGGGGTGACCGAGTATGATGTGCTCATGTACCTGCCGTCCAAGGCCCCCATGGATATGTTCCGTCCGGAAAGAAAAAACGGGATGCAGCTGTATTGCAAGCGCGTTTTTATCATGGATGACTGCAAGGAACTTCTGCCCGAATACCTGGGGTTTATCCAGGGGGTTGTGGACGCACCGGACCTGAACCTCAACGTGAGCCGGGAAATCCTCCAGGAAGACCGGCTGGTGAGAAATATCCGGAAAAACCTGGTTAAACAGGTTTTTTCCACCCTGGAAGGCATGGAAAAGGAAAAGTACGAAGAATTTTATGGAGAATTCGGTCAGTCCCTGAAGGCCGGCATCCCAACCGATTATGAAAACAAGGAACGCCTGGCCGCCCTGCTTCGGTACAAGACCACCAAGTCCGGAGACAAATCCGTGAGCCTGGATGACTACATTGCCAATATGAAGGAAGACCAGAAAGAGATCTATTTTCTCACCGGAGAAAGCCTGACTTCTCTTTTGAATTCGCCCTTGCTCGAATCTTTGAAAGCCCGTGATTTTGAAGTGCTGCTCATGGTGGACCCCATTGACGAGTGGGTGACCCAGTCTTTGCATGAATACAAGACAAAGAAATTAAAAAGCGCGGAAAAGGGTGACCTGGATCTGGACAAGGTGGATGATGAGAAGAAAAACGAGTACTCTGCCCTTCTTTCCTTTCTCAAGGGCAAGCTTGAGAAAAGAGTCAAGGATGTGGTGGTTTCCAACCGCCTCAAGGATTCTGTCTCCTGCCTGTCAGGGGATGACTGGGGCATGAGCGCTTACATGGAAAAAATTCTGAAAGCCTCGGGCCAGAAAACACCGGACCAGAAACGGGTGATGGAGGTCAATGTCAATCATCCGGTCCTGGAAAAAATCAAAGGGCTATTTGAGACCGACACCACAAACCCGGTGCTCACCGATTACTCAGATCTGCTCTATGATATTGCCGTGATCAGCGAAGGCGGAAAGCTGGACAATCCCGCAAGATTCTCCGCACTTCTGGGAGACCTCATGGCCAAAGCCATATGATCATTTTTCTTGAAACCCTCGGGTGCTCCCGGAACCAGGTGGACAGCGAAATCATGCTGGGCCGGCTTGCCGCTGCCGGGCATAAGAGAACCCATGATCCGTCATTGGCCCAGGTGATCATTGTCAATACCTGCGGATTTATTTCCACTGCCTCGGAAGAGGCAGTGGATGTGATCCTTGAGATGGCGGCATTCAAACAGACCGGTGCCTGTGAACGGCTCATTGCCACGGGATGTCTGGCCCAGCGGTATAAGGATGATGCAGATCTTCTGGCCAGCCTGCCCGAAGTGGACGCCTTTCTGGGTACGGCTGCCTGTGAGCAGATCGTGGATGTGGTGGAGGGAAGGCAGACCCGGCCTCTGGTGCTGTTTCCCGACCCCAATCAGCGGAAATTTCAGGATCTCTCCGTTGACCGGGAGCTGATCTCAAAGGGGTATGCCTATATAAAGGTTAGCGAAGGGTGCAACCGCCATTGTACCTATTGTATTATTCCCCAGCTGCGGGGGACCCAGCGGTCCAGGCCTGTTGGAGACATCTGTAAAGAGGGTGTCTCCCTTGTGGCAAAGGGGGTAAAAGAAATCATTCTTACCGCGGAAAACACCACCGATTACGGCCAGGACCTTGGGGGCGACCCCATTGGACTGGACGGGGTCCTTTCCTCCCTGGCCAAAGCACTTGCAGCCCAGGACCCCGGTGTCTGGATACGGTTTTTATACACCCATCCCCAGACCCTGGACCTGAAGATAATGAAAGCCGTTCACGCCCATGGAAATATCTGCTCCTATTATGACGTGCCCATCCAGCATGCTGCCACCTCCATACTGCGCCGCATGGGACGGCCCTATACCCTGGAAGATCTTGTGGCGTTGTTTCAATTGATCCGGAAACAGGACCCCGGGGCCAGCCTCCGCACCACCCTGATCGTGGGGTTCCCCGGGGAGACCCAGGAAGAGTTTCAGGTTCTCCTGGATTTTATCCACCAGGTCCGGTTTGATCACCTGGGGGTTTTTACCTATTCGGATTCCCACGACCTTGCCTCCCACAACTTGAAAGACCATGTGCCCGGGGAGATCGCCGAACAGCGCCATGACATCCTCATGGCAGCCCAGGCCAAGATTTCCGAAGAACGCAACCAGCGGCATGTGGGAAAGGTTTACCCTGTGCTGGTGGAGGAAAATCCGGAACCAGGGGTTTATATCGGCCGGACCCAGTTCCAGGCACCCGAGGTGGACGGGATGACATTTATTTACGGCCAAGGACTTGAAATCGGGACCCTTGTTCCTGTAAGGATAACCGATGGGTTTGAATATGATATTGCCGGGGAGATGGCATGCGTTCTGATATAAAGGCCAAGATTGTCAAACAGGTGGCCCCTGACCTTGCACTGGTGGAAAGGGCTCTGGAAGAGAACCTTGCTCCCAACCTGGGCCTGGTCCGGGAAATCGCTTCCCATTTATTGTTCAGCGGCGGGAAGCGGTTGCGGCCCCTGCTTATGATCCATAGTGCCAGGATCTGCGGGTATGAAACCGGGTATGAGATTTTATTTTCCATTATTTTTGAATATCTCCATGCCGCCACCCTGCTCCATGATGATGTGGTGGATGGGGCCACCCTGCGCCGGGGAAAACAGGCTGCCCATACCAAATGGTCGGCGCCCAAGGTGGTGCTTACCGGGGATTTTCTTCTGGCAAGGGCACTTGCCATTGCTGCCAAAACCTGTGAACCCCGTGTGATTTCCGTGATCGCCCATATCACCGAAGCCATGTCCCAGGGGGAAATCGACCAATTGGAACAAAAGGGCAGGACAGATCTGTCCGAAGTCGAATACTGTAAGATTATTGAACAGAAAACCGCTGTCCTGATCCAGGGGGCCTGCCAGAGCGGAGCCATTATTTCCGGGGCTCCTGAGGAACGGGAAAAGGCACTGGCCGCCTACGGATACCATCTGGGCATGGCATTTCAGATGGCAGACGATCTTCTGGACTATACGGCCACAGCCGAAGAACTGGGGAAAAATCCCGGTGCAGACATGCGGGAGGGGAAATTAACCCTGCCCCTGATTCACAGCCTTGCGACAGCCGGAGACAGGGATCGTAAATGGGTGGTCGGTGTGATGGCAGATCCCGTCTTTGACAACACTGTATTTGAAACGTTAAAAGAAAAACTGACAGTCCTCGGCGGCATTGCCTATACCCAAAGCCGGGCAAACGACCATGTGGCAAAGGCCAAGGCATCTCTTGGCATTTTTGAGGAGTCCGATTCAAAAGCCCTTCTGCAGATGATTGCAGATTATTCAATTGAAAGAAAGGTATGATAATGGCAACTAAAAAACAGGCGGGCAGGTGTATGGCTGCCATTCTTTTCGGGCTGCTCCTCGTCCAGGGTACAGCTTTTGCCGAGCGATCGGTTACGGTATTGACCGGCGCGACCACAGGCCAGCAGAAAATCAGCGGACAGGACATTCCCAGTGCCAAGAAAAAAGCTGTGGAAGATGCCCTGGAAAAGGCGGTTCAAAATGCCTTTGCATCCCTGGTCTCCCGCCAGGTCTTTGGCGCCAATCTTGAATTTCTGTATGGAAATATTCTGCCCCGGGCCTCGGACTATGTGATCACCTATCGGGTGATGGGGGGGGTGCAGCACAAGGGATATTATCTGGTGGGCGTTGAATCCAAGATCAACATGGAGTTGCTTGAAAAGCAATTGACCGATGCCAGGATACTCAATGCTGCAACAGATAAGCCTGTGATCCTTTTTCTGATTGCGGAACAAACACCTGAAAAGCTGCTTCCCAGCTATTGGTGGGGAAACAATCCAGAACCCTATTCCGCCCTTTCGGAAACGATTATTTTGGAGCAGATGGTTCAAAATCGGTTCAAACTGGCAGTGACAGGCCCGGACCGTCCGGATCCCTCTTTTTACAATATTCAGTTCACATCCATTTACGATATCGATGCTGCCATGAAGCTGGGTACGGTTCTCAAGGCGGATCTGGTGGTTATGGGAAAGACCGGGGCATCGGAATCGGTCAACCGCATGGGCGATGAAAAAATATTTGATGCTGTGATTGACCTGAAAGGGTATGATCTTACATCCGGGAAAGAAGTGCTGACCGCTGTGAGCCGGGCAACGGCAAAAAGCACCCCCGGCCAGGAAGCGTCCGGGGGTGCCATTGCCGAGGCGGCTGTGGCGTCTGCCCGGGATCTGGGCCAGAAAATCGATGCCTTCTGGAGCCAGCGGCTGAGGCGGGAAAATATGTTTAATGTCATCCTGTCAGGCGAACAATTTCTGCCCCGGTTCATTTCCCTGAAAAAAGAACTCAGGGAAATCCAGGACATTGAAAACATGCAACCCAAGGAGATCGGCACCGACAATGCCGTCATGGAGGTTGTTTTTAAGGGGAGTCCGGAACAATTTGCCCATGCCGTCATGCTCAAATCCTTTGACGGGTTTGGCATTGAGGTGGCCGAAGTGACGGACCAGTCGGTTTCGATCCGGTTTATTGAAAAGCAGGATGGCCTGCCCCGGGCGGAAGACGAGGACACCAAAGAAAAAACAAATGAATAAGGTTGGGTTTCTCTTGACACAAAATACAGGGTTTGATAAAAACAGCAGACGTTAAAGGCGCGTAACTCAGTTGGTAGAGTGCTACCTCGACACGGTAGAAGTCAGCGGTTCAAGTCCGCTCGTGCCTACCATAAAAATCAAGGACTTACAGGTAACCCTGTAGGTCCTTTTGATTTTTTTGCTACCATTTTGCTACCACTATTCAAAAATTGCCTTTTCAAGTTTGCACGCTGCTACCTGATTTGTTTTTTTCATCAGGTGGGCATACACGTTTAATGTCACCGTTGGGTTGCTGTGTCCTAATTGAGTTTGAACATATTTAACGTTTTCCCCCTGGTCAATTAAAAGGCTGGCGTATGTGTGCCTGAGATCGTGAAACCGAATTTTCCCAATACCGGCAAGCTTTAGGCCCGGCAAAAAATATCTGTTCACCATATTGTTGTGGTTCATCGGGTTTCCGGCTTCGGTTGGAAAAACTAAATCCAGCTTTCCAGGGGGGCAAGCAATCCGCCATTTTTTTAATTTCTTCAGCATGGCAGGTCCGATATCGATTTTCCGGTTTGACCCCTTGGTCTTGGTGTCATAAAAGCGCTGGTTGTTAAAACTTCGCTGTATGTGGATCTGGCTTGCCTCCCATTGTATATCCGGCCATTTCAGGCCCAGGAGTTCCCCTTGCCTGGCTCCACTGAAAATAGCCAAGGAAAACAGCACATGATATTTTTGCACCGTGACGGCATCCAGAAGGCAGGATATTTCATCACGGGTAAGTATCCGGATCTTTTCCCCCTCGTTGATTTCGTTTCCTTGGCTTTTCGGCATGTCGGCATAGTCCATGGGGTTGCTGTGACAATATCCCCTTTTCATTGCAAGGTTGAATATTTGCCGCAATGACACAAGAATTTTCCTTAATGTGGAAATATTCATACCGTTTGCTTGTCTTGCTTTTATGAAATTTTCAACCCGTTGAATGGTGATTTGATTAATTTTTAAATGTCTGAATTCATCAAAATGGTTTCGGGTGTGGCCTTCGTAAACCTCCCAGGTGGATGCCCGGATATTTAATTTTTTATGATCGAGCCATTCAAGGGCTACTTTGTCAAAGGTGGGAGTTTTTTCCGTTGGAATATAATTCCCTTTGGCAAGGTTATCCTCTATTTTTCTTAACTCTTCTTTTGCCACCTTCAACGTGGTTCCCTTCGGCATTGTTTTCCATCGTCGCTTTCCTTCATGGTCATAAAAATCTAAAACATATCGGTCGCGTCTCTTTGATACTGTCGCCATGGTATCCCCCTTATTTATTCCTTGGTATCTGCCAACACATTTAAAATATTGGTAGCCATTATTTTAAAATCCTGGTTCCCTGGTTCCGCTTCAAAATGGGCAGCCAAATTTTCTAACATTCGTTCAAGTCTCAGCATCCGGCTATTTTTTTTATTGACACGTGCCCGGCTAATTTTTCCGGCCCGTTCCCGGATCATAAGCGCCTTACCTTTCATTTCATACCAAAGAATGGATTTCCGGGAGCCTGGGTCCAAATCTTCCTGAATCTCATCCTCAAAAATGTCCATGAATTCGATAAGGGGTGTGATTCCAAAAGCGGTGATTTCTTCGATACAGTCGGCGGTGTTTAGATACATGGTTGGATCTCCTGTGATAAATTGATTTAAAGATCCCGCTGCTTTACTTCCAAATAAAAAAGCGGGCCACATACGGTTGGAAGACCAGTATCACAGGAAACTGGCAGGCTTAACGCCTCCGTACATGACCCGCCAAAATAGGCAAATAAAAAAAACGCCGGACAAAATTGGTATGGGCGCTCATGCACCTGTAATTATTCCGGCTTCCAAACCGGGTCCAGGATTTTGCCTGAACACAATTACTTTGACATAAAATAAATGATGAAGTCAAGGAAAAGTTTTTCTCATTTGGGAAACCCCAGGCGGTCAAGCCCAGGGCCTTTTTATGAATAACAGCAATCAATGATTCTGTTTTTTCCGTTTTGGCCTTTTCTTTTTCACACGCTTAATCTCTTGCCCTGGGACCAATAATCCAACATTTTCAACAGTGATTTTTTTATCCGGATAAATCGTTGTCATTTGAATATGACCGCCGCCTATAGTGAGAGGGTAATTAGGGTCAAGCTCAGACTTGTAAACCAACCTAAGCCCCTCAGCTATTTCTTTGTCTGTCTGGGGGGCGTGTCCCAACCGTTTTGAATACTCAAGGATGGGCTCAATGTTCAGAAACCATAAAAACGGTCCATATTTTTCCACAAGCTCAAACCCACCTTCAAACAGTGTATGAGCAAGAAGCCAACCCATACACTGTTTTTTTTCGGAGTAACCAAAACAAAAAATATTAACATTGGTTACATTTATTCTTTCAGCCTCCGAGCCAGGGCCATTTTTCAGATAATCTATCCTAAATTCGTCAAGGGTCATACCCATCGGAAATTCACTTGCCTTTCCAGCTTTAAAATAAAAGGCCGTGAAAGCTTTGCGGACAAGATCCAATAGGTTCGGTGCCAATTCATCAAAGGAATCAAAAGCCTCTGCATCGTCGGCAACTGCACTAATGATTTCTTCCATCCCTCTGCCTGTTATTGCAATCCCAGACTTTCTAAGCAGCTTTACTTTTGTTCCTATAGACTTTTTCCCGCTGCTCGTTGTCGATACCGTATCCGTGAAAATCCTGGCTTTGTCCTTGCTCAGTGATAGCGCTATTTGTGTCATTCAATAACTCCTCAAATTGGTCAAATTCATTTTTTAACTCTTTATCCAATACTTCGTTAATCGTGGTTGCCGCATAATCATGAATATTATCTATAGTATGCTGGTATGACTCTTCCGCCCTTTCAAGAAATTTTTCATTTTCCTTGGCGTATTTTTCGGCAGCGTCCAGGGCATCCTCTGCAAATTTTTCCTTTTCGTCTGCCATCTTTTTTAACTGATCCCGGACCTCTTTAACCTCCTCTGGGTCGATTATCATCCGGCGTTCTTTGTCGGTTAGGTTTATTTTTAGGAGGTCGTAGGAGGCAATTGTAATTTCTTCATATGCCTTGGCTACTTCTCTTGAAGAATCTGCAACGGCCTTGTTTGTGCCAGCCGCTTCTTTGGCTTTATTATTGTACCTATCAAAACCTTCTGTGGTTTTGTCGATGGCATGCAAAACCGGTCCATTGGCCTTGGCTAAATCATCAAATTTTTTCACAAAATCTTCCATTTTTTTAGGGTCCATAACAAGGCCCCATTTAACAAAATTCTCAAACATTTTGTCATATTCTGATTGGCTTTTTGCCATGAAAGACGTGATTTCTTTTATTATTTTAAAAAATCTGTTTAATGAATCTGTTACCTCATGGATATATTTGGGTAAATCCTGCTTGATAAGATCTTCATTGACCTTGAACCAATCATTGAAATCTGAAATCATTTCAGACGCAACCGGCAAAAGACCTTCCCCAATTGTTGTTTTCAGGTCTGTGACATTGGCCCCGGCCTTTTTAAGTTGATTTGCATAGCTGTCAGATGTCCTGGCCATATCGCCAACTGCGTCCGACCCTTCCCGCATCATAATATTATAAATAGCCTGGGCCTTGTGTGCGTCTGTGATCTCGCCTTTTGTGCTTGCCAGGCCCATGCGGAAAACCTCCGCCTCGACCTTTGCGGCCTTGACGTTGATTCCATATTTTGCCATCGTTTCGCTTGAACCTTGCAAGGCGGATTGAATATCTCTGACCACTTCCACGGTTTCCCGGTTGTTGAATGATCCCAGGTCCGCCGCCATTTTTACAAAGGCGTTTGACAGTTTCCCAGCCTCTTCACGGGCAAGGCCAGTGGGAACCAATAAATCCTGAATAGATGAAAGATATTTTTTTGATTCAGTTTGGGCCATGGCATAATCATCTTGCAGGCCCTTTGCCCATGCTTCGGACGTTGCGCTCATACCACGGAAAACCACGTCAAATTTGCCTTGGGTTTCTTGCAAGTCTGAGCCAAATTCAAGCATTTTAACGCCAGCAAAGGCAAGGCCAGTTATCCCGCCAAGCGCTACAAATGCGGCAGAAATTTTGCCAATGCTGGCAACGGCACCCTTGCCGAATGTTTCAGTTACGCCCTTCGCCTCGTCTATATCTCTTTTATATTTGCTGGTATCTGCTACGACCTTGACACCTGCGGTCCCTAAATTTTGGGTTCTCATTATAATTTTCTCCGTTTTTTTGTTGGTTGGGTGGCCCTGGGGCGCGAACTCCCCAGGGCCTCTCTTCTTATTTTAAGGATACTTCACTGAAACGAGGACTTTTTATACCCGTAATGCAGTGAACCGCATTTTATTTTATGCCGGATGCGGCACCCCGGCAATTTTGCTATGACCTTTCGGCCAATGTCACACACCAGGATTGAGTATCACCGTTCAATGGGGTGATAACATCTTTCCAGGTGGACATTCCATCCACTCTCACTATGACGCGATACATTGAAGTATCTTCCATAAAACCCACATGCTGAGATTTATCAATACTGATCTCTTTTCTGATCCCAACCGCATATTGACTCCAATCAACAAGGACTATATCGCCCTGGCTTCCAAGTGCCGGGCAATGTTCCGTAAATACCACCGGGATGCCAAATATGGAGAACGTCCCGTTGCTTTCTTTTAAAACAGGGGAAGGAATGGCAGCGCCGTAGCTTTCGCCAATCGGTACATAAACGCTCAATAGCTGCGGTATGGCTGTTTGGTTGCACATCCATACGGCATTTTTAAAGCAGCCGGGAGCTAACCGGGCATACATGGCTGCCAAATTGGTATAAGTGATTGTTTTTTCAACCTGACTGCTCTCTTTCGGAACTATAATCAATG
>JAHIVS010000461.1 GCA_018816605.1 Pseudomonadota bacterium | reverse complement strand
GCGGCCACGGAATGGTGTTCCGGATCCAGAAAGGAGTCTGACCGCATGAGCTTGTCCGGCCCCACCAGATAGGTCTCGCCGGTATCGCCCATGCCGGTGCGCCCGGTCATGATGGCGTTGATGGCTTTCAGGGGCAATTGCAGGGCCACCACCACCTCTGCCCGGCCCTGGTCATTGACCAGGGGCTGGGCCATGAAGGCGGATGGCTCCCCGTTAGACGGGGCATAGGGTTCAAAGTCGGCCAGGCCAAACCGCTTGGTTTCAAGTACCGACCGGAACAATCGTCCCAGGTTGGAGGATGCATACTTGCCCCGGGCCAGGTTGGAATTGAGATCCGCCTCTTTTCCCACGGAATAAAAGACAAGACCGTCGGGATTGATCAGGAACAGGTCGGAATATCCGTATTTCCGGGCGTATTGGTCATAGTATTCACTGCCGGCTTCGTTTTTCGGGCTAAAGGCTTCAATCACAGCCACCTCGGAAATCATGGCCCAGCGGATCCCCTCGCCAAGGTCCACGGTGTCCCAGCAGGAGACCACCAGGTTGCCGGCATAGCCTTTGATCACCTGCTGGCCGTCCTTGCCGGCAAGCCCGCTTTTGGCAGCCTCGGTCTCCACTTTGATCTTGTTTTTAAAGGAAGCGGCCACGGAATGCTTTTCCGGGTCCAGAAACGAGTCCGACCGCATGAAGCCGTCCTGGCCCACCAGATAGGATTCCCCGGTCTCGCCCATGCCGTTTCTGCGGAACATGATGGCGTTGATCCTGTCCAAAGGAATCTGGAAGGCCACATAGCCTTTGAGCTCCCCTGTCCCGGGGTCCTGCATCCTGGCCATCATAAAGGCGGCAGGCAGGCCGTTGGCAGGGGAATAGGGGGCCAGGTCCGCCAGGGCGATCTCATCATTCCCCATGGTTTTGGCCTGCTCAAAGGCCTTGCCGATGCCCTGGGCCTTTAGATCGCTTTCCGGGATGATCATGCCCAGATCCGATTGCCGGTTCACCGTGTAGACAATGTCCCCGTCCGTGTGGATCAGGTAGAGATCGGACCAGCCGTTGTCCGCCATGATGTCCTTCATCCTGGGATCGTATTGTTGGGCCAGCCCCTCCCATTGGGAAGTGCCCACCTTATTCCCGGCAGTTTCAAAGGCCTGGTTGAATGCCGTCAGGGCTGTCAGAACATTTTCGTCATCCTTCATTACATGGAGCTGGGATTCCATGGCGGAAAAATAATTTTCCACCTGGGCCTTTTTAATCTCCTGGACCGCTTCCAGCTTGGCAAGGGCCTCTTTTCTCAGGGTGGAAACGGTCTCCACAAGGACCCTCAAATCGCTCTGGGACTGGGCAAAATAGGTTTCCACCTGGTGTTTTTTAATCTGCCGAACCGCCTCAAGTTCTTCAAAGGATTTTTTCATCAACGCCTTGGTGGCCAGGTTTCCGGCCTGCCATCCGCCCAGGACCATGGGGATGAGTCCGATGAGAAGGAACAATCCGATAAGTTTGGGTTTCATTTTGATGTGCTTGAGTTTGAACATGTGCATGCGCCTCCAGATGTTTTTTTTTGATGACCTCAGGGTCTTTTCCGGATTAAAATCCCAGGGCCGGACCCGCCGGCCCTATGGGGTTAATATCTTTCAAATTCATTGTCCAGGGTGTCGGCCTCCTTGAGCGCTATGGTGACCCCTTTCCTGTCAGGTCCGGGCCTGTCAGGAGCGGTTCTGGAACTCTTTTTTCCCCTGACTGCGGTTTTTCCTCCGCCCTGGGGAACCTGGGCAGGCGGTTTCAGGATATCCGCTGCGGTCAATGTGAAAAACCCCATGGCATTCTGGAGCTGTTCGGCCTGGGCGGACAGCTCTTCGGCAGTGGCGGACATCTCCTCGGAAGAGGAGGAATTCTGCTGGATCACCTGGTCCAGCTGGATCAGGGCCTGGTTGATCTGGTCTGCCCCGGTGTTCTGCTCGTTGGAAGCGGCATTGATCTCCTGAACCAGTTCCGAGGTCTTGCGGATGTCGGGCACGATTCGTTGAAGCATGCCGCCTGCCTGCTCTGCGATGGCCACGCTGGAAACCGACAGGTTCCCTATTTCTGCTGCCGCGGCCTGGCTGCGCTCGGCCAGTTTTCTGACCGCATCGGCCACCACGGCAAATCCCTTGCCGTGCTCCCCGGCCCGGGCCGCTTCAATGGCGGCGTTCAGGGCCAGCATATTGGTCTGGCGGGAGATCTCTTCGATGATCGAAATCTTGTCGGCAATCTCCTTCATGGCGGCCACGGTCTGGTCAACGGCCTTGCCGCCTTCCTGGGCATCCCTGGCTGCCTGAACCGCCAGTCGTTCGGTCTGCTGGGCATTCTCTGCATTCTGCCGGATGTTGGCCGTCATCTCTTCCATGGAGGAAGAGGCCTGTTCTGCCGAGGCGGCCTG
>JAHIVS010000460.1 GCA_018816605.1 Pseudomonadota bacterium | reverse complement strand
TAAATGGCATCCCTTATGTTGACAATACGTCTGGCCAGCCACCCGACATCATCATCATGTGACACTACAATGGATGCCTCTAAATCTCCATTGGCAATCCTTCCTGTTGATTTTTCCAGTTTTAACAGGGGAGCAAAAATATAGCGTCTTGTGAGGAAAATACAGGTGATGGAGATCGCCGCAATGACAATCAATGTAAAGACAGCAATTCCCAGCAGGTTTAAAAAAAACTCTTTGTTTGTTTTTTCACGGGAGATGGCAATATGAAAATTTCCGATTTTTTTCCCGGCCTTGTGTATCTCCACGGGATTGACCATAAATTGTGAAGACTCCTTAAAAAAAGAAAACGGCCTTTGATCAAAGGGAAGACGGCCTTTTTTGGCAAGGGTTTCCCCTTCAAAGGTGATGCTGGCATGGACGATGGTTTCGTCGCTAAAAATCGCATCAAGAAGATCAGCCATGGACTCATAAGCCACCTGCCACACAGCTGAAGGCAGGCTTATTTCGGCCAGTTTGGATGTCCTTAAAAGCCTCTGACCCAGACGGGTTCCACCATTGCAGTGTTGTGGACCACTGCAATGATGGAAAAAACAAAAATCACCAGGCTCACAACACCTTTCAGGGCAATACTGAAGCGGCTGCCAAGACCTTTTTTTATGATGGATTTATCCATTTCCACTTTTTATTTATGGTCTCCAGCTTACCATTGCCCATGATTTTTTTTACCCATCAAATAGTCTGCCACATGGTCCATGGGGGGGCTTTTTTTATATTTATCTATGATACCCTCTGTTTTCAGCTTGCAATCAAAGGCATTTTCATAACCAACCACACCGGAAGCATTTTTCCGGTCACGCATTTTAAACCCCTGGGGTATGGTGTCGGTTGGAGCCTTAAGGACACCCTGGTCTGCCTCCCATTTTTTTCCCATAGGCCCAACCGCGCACATGGCTGATGCGGCTCCCCTGGAAGGAGGCCAGGCCCTTTTGCATGTCTGTATCACTATTGGCGGACACATAAACCACAATATTGCTTTCATCCATTATTGCGTCGGAATACAAAAAAATCTCTTCTCTTTTTCTGGTTTTAATGGCAGTGAAAATAACATCTACCGTTCCATTCTGGACATAGCCCATTCCCCGGGTCCAGGGCGCAATCATCAAGAAGATGGTATATCCCTTTCCATGAAAGCTTTCCCGGACCACATCCCAGCTATATCCCTGGAGCTGGGAGGAATCCGACCCAGGGGGATGCTCTCCTGGAGATGATCAATTGCATTTTCCTTTTTGAAACAATTAGGGTGCGAAATCCACCAAGGTCGTAATCCTAACGGTTTTTCCCTGACCAGCGGCAAAACAGCTGACTGTCCAAAGGAAAACCATGGCAATGCAGGTGAGTCTAATTTTCATATATCCTCCCATGGGGGGAAAAAAAACAGAGGTGTGGTTGATCCATTTTCAATTATTTAGGTCATGGCGGACTGCTTTGTGGGGCCTGGAAGTGCCTCGATCAGGATTCAATTGTCCACCATTTGTATGCTTTTTTGTGTCTGTAAATCACGGAAGATGATTTTTTTTACCAACCCGAACCAATAGAATCAACAAAAACCGATATTTATTTTAATTGATTTTTTATTCCCAGATTGATAGAGGATTATTTATCCCCCCCCCCACAAACAATAAGGAGGAAACATGGCCTCTGAAAAAACCCTTATTACACCTGAGCCAGATCTTACCGAGGAGGCTGCCTGGTACCGGGAACAGCTTGAAAAACATCTCACCAATGGGCTTAGTGCATTGGACAATAAGGATACCAGCACCCTGGAAACCATCGGGCACCGCATCAAGGGCAGTGCCGAAAGCTTTGGTTTTGATGGTGCCGGAGATATTGGCAAGGCCCTTGAAACTGCAGCAAAGACAAATGACTATCATGGAATGGAAAAGAGGCTGTCTGCATTGGCAGACTATCTGAAGCGCATCGTAATTGCCTAACCGGGAGCGACAAACAATTTGGTGACAGGGAGCTTTTATGAAGCGAAAAAAGCTGGGTGAAATACTGGTGCAGAAAAATATAATTACACCTGAACAGCTCCATTCCGCACTGGCTAAAGTCAAACAAACAAAAAAACGGCTGGGTGAAATCCTCATCCAAATGGATTTGATACAAGACAACGAAATCTGTAAAATTCTGGCAAGCCAGCTCAAAATTCCCTATGCAGGACTGCGCTTAAGAAAGATCAGCCCCAATGTACTCAATCTCATCCCCCCTGCCTTTGTTACCAGAAACGATCTGTTCCCCTCGGGTTTAAGGGGAAAATCCTGATGGTGGCCATGGGGGATCCTACAGAATATGAAATTTTGAAGGACATCTCTTTTATCACTGGGTTCAAGGTAAAACCAATGATAGAAGAAGAAAATATCATCATTGATTTTCTTCTGAGGCACCACTCCCCGCCCCTTGAAGACCGGGACCCCTTTCATCTGGGCACCGATACCACGGCAGACATGATCCATGTGGTGGATCAGATCAATGACCAGGACGACATCAGTTTTATCAACCTTGAAAGAGCAGCCCGGGGCGGAGTTATCCGTGAACTGACCAATGGCATCATCGCCAATGCCATCAAGCTGAACGCCAGTGATATTCATATCGAACCCCAGGAGGAGGAAGTTATTGTCCGGTTCAGGGTGGATGGGATCATGCAGGATGTCATGACATTTACGAAGACAGCACACCCCACAGCTGTCTCCAGAATCAAGATTATGGCCAACCTGGATATCACCGAGAGACGGACGCCCCAGGATGGGCGGGCCAGAATCCGCGTGATGGAAAAAGCCTATGATTTAAGGATATCCTCCTTACCCACCTATTATGGTGAAAAAATTGCTATCCGCCTGCTGGAAGCGAGACTGACCCTTCCCCTTGAAAAACTGGGAATGGTTGAACAGGATATAGAACAATTTAAATCCATACTCAAACGCCCCCAGGGTATTGTGCTCATTACCGGCCCCACAGGAAGCGGGAAGACAACCACCCTGTATTCCGCCCTTGGATATGTTTATTCCCCCCAAATCAATATTGTCACCATTGAAGATCCTGTGGAATATTCCCTGCCCGGTATCAATCAGGTCCCGGTGAACACGGCCACCGGGATGACCTTTGCCAAGGGATTGAGATCCCTGCTGCGCCAGGACCCTGATGTGGTCATGGTGGGGGAAATCCGGGACGAGGAGACCGCATCCATTGCCTTCCAGGCTGCCCAGACAGGACACCTGGTCCTCAGCACCCTCCATACCAATGATGCCGTGTCTACCCTGCTCAGGCTCAAAAACATGGGCATAGATCCTTTTTGGATATTCTCTTCCCTTATCTGTGTTATTGGCCAGAGACTGGTCCGGCGTATCCATCGACCCTGCATCCAGAATGACACAGTGCCTGACAAAATCCTGGAACGGTTTCCCAAAACAGCTCCAGGGGTATTCAAGCGGGGCAAAGGTTGCATCGGATGCCAGGACACAGGCTATCAGGGCAGGGTGGGCATTTATGAGATGCTTGTCCCGGACCGGAAATTGGAAAAAGTAATGATGTCCAATACCAGCACCTCCAGAATCAGAGAATATGCTGAAAAATCCGGCATGGTTTCCATGTCCATGGACGGATTCAGAAAAGCCCTGGAAGGGAAGACCACCCTGGAAGAAATCATGCGGGCAGCCCCCCCGCCTGGGGAAACAGAAAATAAGGAAGCGCGGGGTGCCGCACCTGGGGATAAAAATGTACCGCCAACGGAGACAAGAGAGAACACGATAGCAGAAAATTCCCCCCTGCCAAGTCACAAGGACATCATTCTTGTTATTGATGATGATGAGGCCATTCTCAAATATGTGAACAAAATCCTGACCAAGGAATTTTATTCAGTGGTGACTTCAACCAATGGAAAAGAAGGACTTGATAAGATCTTCTCAAATCCGCCGGACCTGATTCTGGTTGATTACAAAATGCCGGGCATCAACGGGATTGATTTTATCGAAAAATTAAGGGGCCACTCCAGGATGGCAAAAATTCCTGTGATCATGCTCACGGCTGTTGATGCTGAAGAAACGGAAGTCCAGGCCCTGAATATGGGGGCAGACGACTGGATCAGCAAGCCCATTCAAAAACAAAGACTCCTGGCACGAATCAAACGGCTGTTGAAAAAATAAAAGAGAAACCCTTCCAGGTGGAAGACAAAACGCGCTCTGATCTGCCGGGTCTTTTGTCCCATTCTTTGTCATTTTTGCGTATGGTTCTGTCTCTTAGACGCCCCTGGTTTTTTTAAAAGAAAAATTTTTCTGGGATTTCCCGGCAATTGAATTATCCTGCTGTATCGCGTATACTAAACTTCTTATTGGAAAAATTAACCCTTCTTGCGCCTTTGGAGCATCCATGTTTCTTCCCACCACCCCAAGCGAGTTAAAAACCCGCGGCATTAAACAACTGGACATTATCCTGGTCACCGGAGACGCCTATATTGATTCGCCTTTCATGGGCGTAAGCCTCATCGGCAGAGTCCTTGCCGACAAAGGATATCAGGTGGGCATCATTGCCCAGCCGAGCATGGAAGATGACACCGATATTTTGCGGCTGGGCCAGCCACGGCTTTTCTGGGGCGTTACCGCAGGGGCGGTGGATTCCATGGTGGCCAATTATACGGCCTCCAAAAAAAGACGGCAACAGGACGATTACACCCCCGGTGGCATCAACAATTGCCGCCCGGACCGGGCGGTCATTGCCTATACCAACCTAATCCGACGGTTTTGCAAACCCACGGTTCCCATTGTTCTGGGTGGAATTGAAGCAAGCCTGCGGCGGATCGCCCATTATGATTTCTGGTCCAACAACATCCGGCGGGCCATCCTTTTTGATGCCAGGGCGGATTTTCTGGTTTACGGCATGGCCCATGCCAGCATCCTAAACCTGGCGGCGGCCTTAAACACCCGGCAGGACACCCGGAACATCCCTGGTATCGGTTATATTGCACAGGAGAAAAAAGGGATTGAACTGCCCTCCTTTGAAGCGGTCCAAACAGACATCTACCCGTACATTGAAAGTTTTAAGCTGTTTTATGCCAACACCGACCCTGTCACGGCAAAGGGAATCTGTCAGCAGCACAACGATCGGTATATGATCCTGAACCCGCCGCAGCCTTACAGCACCACAGCAGAATTGGACGCCATCCATGCCCTTGATTTTGAACGGGACCTTCATCCCTATCACCGGACCAAAGGGCAGGTAAAGGCTCTGGAGACGATTCGGTTCTCGATTCCCACCCATTACGGATGCTATGGGGAGTGTAATTTTTGCGCCATCACGGTCCACCAGGGCAGAACCGTAAGGCATCGGAGTGAAGCTTCCATCCTGGCCGAAGCAAAGCGATTCACCCGGGACAAGGATTTCAAGGGAAATATCCACGACCTGGGCGGTCCCACCGCCAATATGTATGGATATGAATGCACGAAAAAATTGAAAAAAGGGGCCTGCCCGGACAAACGCTGTTTGTTTCCCAGTATCTGTCCCTGCCTTGCCCCGGACCATTCACCCCAGATCCGTTTGATCCGCAAGCTGGAAGCGCTGCCCGGTATTAAAAAGGTGTTTATCAACTCCGGCATCCGGTATGACCTGATTTTAAATGACAAAAAGAAGGGAACTGCCTATCTTGAGAAGCTCACCCAGGACAATGTTTCCGGCCAGATGAAGGTGGCACCCGAGCATACGGAAAACCGCGTGCTCACTCTCATGGGCAAGCAGGGAACCGATGATCTGCTGGCATTTAAGAAGGCCTTTGACCAATTGTCCGAACAATCGGCTAAAAAACAATTTTTAACCTATTACCTCATCGCCGCCCACCCCGGATGCGACCTGAAAGATATGGTCCAGTTAAAAAAATTCACTTCAGAGAAACTAAACATTAACCCGGAGCAGGTTCAGATTTTTACCCCAACGCCTTCCACCTTTTCCACCCTCATGTATTATACGGGACTAGATCCCTTTACCCTGGAAAAAATTTTTGTGGAAAGAAATCCCCAGGGAAAAGAAAAGCAAAAACAGGCAATAACGAACAAATCCAGAAAATTTCAAAAAAGACCCCCGCAGTTTAAAAAAAAACCCCCTTCGCCCGGTCCGGGAAAAAAATATTGACAAATTCTTTGCAATGGTTTAACCATTATCATAGTCAATAAACACTCGGTTTTTTTGCCTGTTCGATAACTTCAGGAGAGACGATGAATAGAATCACAACCCACCCGGTACTTGAGGTTCCGGTCCGGGAAACCCTTTTCTTTTACTGGAATAACACCCAATTATCTGCCGTGAAAGACGAGGTCATTTCCTCGGCCCTGTTCGCCAACGGAATTAAAATATTCGGCCATCACCATAAAGACGGGTCTGCCCAGGGAATTTTTTGTGCCAACGGACAATGTGCCAAATGCACGGTCATTGCCAACGGAATCCCGGTTAAAGCCTGCATGACACGGATACGTCCAAACATGATCGTGGAGAGTGTTGAAGGCCTTCCCCGACTGCCGGACGTGCAGGAAAAACCCCTGATCTCAGACATTGAACAGATTACAACAGAGGTTTTGATCATTGGCGGCGGTCCTGCCGGGCTTTCGGCTGCCATTCAATTGGAAGAAAACAAGATATCCGCCATTCTGGTGGATGACAAGGATGAGTTGGGCGGCAAACTGGTCCTCCAGACCCATAAATTTTTCGGTTCGGTTGAAGATTCCCATGCTGGGATGCGGGGAATGGATATCGGCCGGATGCTGGCCCAGAAAGTTGAAAAAAGTTCGTGTATCTCCGTCTGGACGAACGCCACCGCCCTCTATGTGTTCAACGACAAACGGGTGGGCATTCTCAAGGACGGGGTCTATAAAATCGTCACCCCGAAGATGATTTTAAATGCCGCCGGTGCCCGGGAAAAATTTCTGCGCTTCAAGGGAAACAGCCTTGCCGGGGTATACGGAGCCGGGGCTTTTCAGACCCTTGTGAACCGAGATCTGGTCAAGCCCACCCAGCGGCTGTTTATCATCGGCGGCGGCAATGTGGGCATCATTGCAGGGTACCACGCCCTCCAGGCCGGCATTCAGGTGGTGGGACTTGCAGAGGCCCTTCCCCAATGCGGGGGATACAAGGTCCACGAAGACAAGCTCAAGCGCCTGGGCGTGCCCATCTACACCTCCCATTCCATTATCTCGGCCAACGGCAAAGAATCCGTGGCTTCGGTGACCATTGCCCAGATTGACAAACACTTCATTCCCATCAAAGGCACAGAAAAAACCTTTGAATGTGATACCATCCTCATTGCGGTCGGGCTCGAGTCTGTGTCTGAATTTACCGAAGAGGCAGAGGCTGCCGGCATCATGGTGTTTGCCGCCGGAGATGCCGCCCAGATCGCAGAAGCCTCATCAGCCATGTTCAATGGAAAAATCGCCGGTTTGAAAATTGTCCGGCAGGTCAAACCCGGAACCCGTGAGATTCCCGCCTCCTGGTATGAGAAGGCGGATATTTTAAAATCCCACCCCGGTCCTGTACAGGACATCATGGCCCTGGCAAAGGAAGAAGGCATTTTCCCCGTGATCCACTGCAAACAGGAAATTCCCTGCAACCCCTGCAGCACCGTTTGTCCTGAGGGATCCATCACAATGGAGGGAGATCCCATCAAGGGCCGCCCCCTGTTCGACGGAAACTGCAAAGGCTGCATGAAATGCCTGGCCATCTGCCCCGGGCTTGCCATCACCCTGGTGGATTATCGGAAGGACAGGGAAAACCCCCAGGTTTTCCTACCCTATGAGATTTCCAATCTAAGTGTGCAAAAAAACGATACCATTGCCTGCGTGGATGTGGACGGCAATGATCTTGGCCGTCACAGGGTATTGGGTGCCCGGCCCACCAAAGACAGCGACAACACCTGGATTGTCCGGGTTCAGGTGCCCCGGGCCATTGCCAAACGTGTGGTGGCATTTACCATCCAGGACACGGCAGTCTCCCAAAGGAGCACCCAGAAAATCCCCCATGACCAGCTCCAGGATGATGAAGTCATCTGCCTTTGCGAACGGGTGACCGTCGGCCAGATCCGGGATCTGGTCAGACAAGGTGCCAGGGACATGAACCAGATCAAGGCCGTCACCCGGGCCGGGATGGGGCCCTGCGGATATAAAACCTGTGAAAACCTGATGAAACAGATATTTGCAGCGGAAAAGATTGCACAGGAGGACATTGTCAAAAACCTGCGGCGTCCCCTGTATATCGAAGTACCCCTGGGCAAATTTGCCAATGGAGGACAGGCATGAAAAATTTCGACGTTATCATTATCGGTGCCGGATCCGTTGGGGTTCCTGCGGCTTTGGCCCTGGCCCGAAAAAAAATCAAGGTTCTGGTCATTGATGCCCTTGCATCCCCGGGGCAGGGACAGAACAAACGCGCCATCGGCGGTATCCGGGCCACCCATTCGGACAAGGGAAAAATTGCAACCGCCCTAAGGAGCATTGAAATTTTCTCCACATGGAAGCAGACCCATGGGGATGATATCGGCTGGATACAGAACGGCTATAGTTTTCCCGCCTATACGGACCAGGATGCCAAAAGGCTCCAGGAATTGATGAACATTCAGAAATCCTTCAACCTGGAGATCGACTGGCTCTCCCCCAAGGAATATGAAAAACTTGTGCCGGGCATCAATATGGAAAACCTGAAAGGCAGCACCTATTCCCCCAAGGACGGCAGTGCTTCGCCTCTGCTGGCCGTCAACGCCTTTTACTTTAAAAGCCTTGAATACGGTGCCCGCTATAGATTCAAGGAAAAGGTTACCCGAATTTCCATCATAAACGCGTCCCAAATCCAGGTGACAACCGACAAAGACACCTATACTGCGGCCAAGGTGATCAATGCCGCCGGAAATTTCGCCCGGCCCATCGGATTGATGGTGGGACTTGACCTGCCCGTGGAGCCGGACAGCCACGAAGGCGCCATCACGGAACCGGTTCAGCGGTTTTTCGGCCCCATGATCGTGGATTTAAGGCCCTCCTGTGATCCGGCCACCCAGGATTCATCCAATTATTATTTTTACCAGAACAATGAAGGCCAGGTCATCTTCTGCCTGACCCCCAAACACCTGATCAAGGGAACCGAAACCAATGCCACCTCGGTATTTCTGCCCCAGGTGGCCAAACGCATGGTCTCCTTGTTCCCAAAGCTTGCCAACCTCAAGGTCAGGCGAACCTGGCGGGGACAATATCCCATGACGCCGGACGGGTTCCCCATTGTGGGAGGGTCAAAGGAATTTCCAAACTTCATTCATGCTGTGGGCATGTGCGGCCAGGGGTATATGCTGGGGCCTGGACTGGGTGAATTATTAACCAGAATAGTGACTTATGAATTGACAGATGAGGATTTAGATGTTTTAAAACACTTTGATCCATACAGGGATTTTTCTGGAATTGAGCACTTTAAATAATAGTTTCTACAACAAAGAGCAGGATATTGCATGTTTAAACGAGCCAAGCAAAACAGAGTGTTCCAGGACGTGGTTGATCAGATACAGGATGCCATTTTAGAAGGGAAACTTGCGCCCGGCGAAAAACTTCCTGCGGAACGGGACCTCAAGGATATGTTCAACACCAGCCGGGGGACCCTGAGAGAGGCCTTGCGGGTACTTGAGCAGAAAGGACTCATTGAGATCAAGCTGGGCGTGGCCGGCGGCGCCATTGTAAAACAGATAGATACCGACCCCATTATCGAATCCTTGGCACTCCTGATCCGTTCCGGCGGCATCTCATTGGAACATCTGGCAGAATTTCGAATCAAGATAGAGGGCAGCATTGTGGAACTGGCCGCCCTCCGGGCCACCCCGAAAGATATCCGGGAGATGGAACGGCTATATGAAAAAGCCAAAGCCTATTGCGACAAGGGGGACGGAGAAAATTTCTTAAAAACCGATGAAACCATGCATATCTATCTGGGAACCATGTCCCAGAATCCTATTTTCCAGTTTATCCAAAAAAGCATCCATGACAATATCCATCAATACTATGAATCCTATCTGCCCATGAACCATGAAAGAACCCTGGAAAACCTGAATGATTTTGAACGTATCATTGGGGCTATAAAAATTAAGGATGCCGCAACGGCCGCCGACGTTATCAGGGACCATGTGGAACGGTTTAACAAAAAAATGCAGGAAAAAACCCTGAGTTCTAACAGCGATTAACCCTTGTTGCGGGCGGCCTCGTAATGGCGGATGGCCGACTTCACTCCATTGCCCATGCTGACGTTGCCACAACAAAAACATTTGATAACATACGCTTCTTTTAAGCGCAGCCGCCCGAGGATCTCCCCCTTAGCGACCCCTTTTTCCCACAGGGCGATAATATTTCCATATAAATTTTCCAGAAAATCCAGTTTGTTCCGGATATGCTGCCGGCCATTTCTCACCCTGGGATTGTGGCTGCACAAAAGGATGGAAAAGTCCAATTCAAGCACCTTTTTCAGGGAGGAAATCTGGGTTCCCATATCTTCATCCGCCCTGAAATACCGTATCCGGTCCCCCAAATACAGGTCCCCTGAAAACACAATTCCCTTTTCCGGCAAAAAATAAACCACATGGTCCCTGGCATGTCCCGGGGTATGAAGGGATATCATCTTGCCCAGGTCTGTTTCCATGCTGTCCGGAAACGGACGTACGGCCAAAGGCGTGGTTTTTCCCCACACATATTTCTGGTAGGGCAGAATTTTATAGGGGGTCTTAAGCTTTTCTCCTGTCAACGGGTGGCCGAAAACCGATAGGCCCATGTGTTTATGAAGCATTGCCCCATTACCGGAATGGTCTTCATGGTGGTGGGTTAAGCAGACATGCTTTACCCGGTTTTCCTCGGCAATGCCCAGAACGTGTCTTCCCATATGGGATTGGCCGGTATCGATCATGGTCCGGCCAAACAGGTAGCAATAAACCGTCATCAGGGGAGGACCAGCCAAAGACCAGCCCAGCTTGAACCCTTTGATCCCGTGATCAAAGGATTGGCAGTTGCAAATATTCATAGGCGGCTGTCTTCCTTTTCGATTAACAAATGTAGTATTTTCTTTCAAATGAACCGGAATGGCAAGGCAAAATAAAAGGAACCGCCCTTTCTTAAATTAAATTTGCCATACACCGGAATATATATCATTATGGTCGGTATTAAATTTGCCTGAATATTAGGAACCATTATGAACAAAAAAACAGTCTATAAATTTTGTCCTTTGTGCAGGGGAGCTTTTGAAACAAAGACACTCGTGCGCACCGAACCCCAAAGACTTGTGTGCAAGGCGTGCGGCTTTATTTTCTACCTTGACCCCAAGCTGGTTGCCTGCACCATTGCCCAGACCGGCAACGGCATCGTTCTCCAACAACGGAACAAAGCGCCGAAACGGGGGCAATGGGTCCTTCCGGGCGGGTTTGTGGACAGGGGAGAAACCCTTGAGGAGGCAGCCAGAAGAGAGTTTTTTGAGGAAACGGGACTGGAAACCGCCATCAACTGCCTGCTGGGCAATTATTCCTATCCAGGAGAAGCAAATATCATTATCGTATACCAGAGTGATATCATCGGCGGCACCATCCGGCCCTGCCACGAATCCATGGCAATCCATGAATTTGCACCGGAAAAAATACCCTGGGACCAGCTTGCCTTTGAGACCACCCGGAAAGCGCTGGAAAGATACATGGAAAAAAATTACCCTTCGGATTTGTGCTTGCAAAATAGCAGATAAGCCCATACTATCAACCCTGTCTGGTCTGATTTGATCATATAATTAATCAATTTCACACACACCTTATAGGAGACGTCTATGAACCCCCCACTAAAAACGCCCATTGACCATACAATTGTAAAACAGGAGATCACGGCCTCAGGCCTAAAATCCGTGGGACTTGCCTCTATCCGGGAATTAAACAGGATCGTCAACAATATTGAGGCCGCCTCGAACCAACGCTTTATCCGCATGGAAATGGGCGTACCGGGTCTGGAACCCCCAAAAATTGCCGTGGATGCGGAAATTGAAGCCCTCAAAAAGGGGGTGGGTTCAAAATATCCGCCCTTTGACGGAATCCCGGAATTAAAACAGGAGATCTCCGCATTTGTTAAAAACTTCATGGATGTGGAAATCAAACCTGCTTCCTGCTTTCCCACGGTGGGATCCATGCAGGGCTGTTTCATGGCCATGATGTGCACCACCCGGCGGATCAAAGGGAAAAACAAGGTTTTATTCATTGACCCGGGATTCCCGGTAAACAAGAACCAGGCAAAGGTTCTCGGCGTGCCCTATGAGCAGTTTGATGTCTATAAATTCAGGGGAGAAAAACTGCGGGCAAAACTGGAAAGCTATCTTAAAAAAGGGGATGTGGCATCCCTGATGTATTCCAACCCCAACAACCCTGCCTGGATCTGTTTTACCGACCAGGAGCTCCGCATCATAGGGGAGCTTGCCACAAAATATGATTGTATTGTCATGGAAGACCTGGCCTATTTCGGCATGGATTTCAGGAAAGATTATTCACAGCCGGGGAAAACCCCCTTTATCCCGTCGGTGGCCAAATACACGGACAATTATATTCTGCTGATTTCCAGCTCGAAATCCTTTTCCCTGGCCGGCCAGCGCATCGGCATGACCGCCATTCCCGATAAGTTGTTCGCCTCAACGGGGGACAATTTAACCCCTTGGTTCGGCAGTGACAATTTCGGATATGCCTATATCTTCGGCGCCATGTACGCCTTGAGTTCCGGGGTGTCCCATTCCAACCAATACGGGCTTTACGGGCTTCTGAAGGCCGTCAACAACGGCCAGTACAATTTTGTGGACGCTGTCCGGGAATACGGAGACAGGGCGGCTGTCATGAAGAAGCTATTTGTGGAAAACGGGTTCCAGATTGTCTATGACATGGATGAAGGTGAAAAGATTGCCGACGGGTTCTATTTTACCATCTCATACCCAGGATTTACCGGGGTGGAACTGGTGGAAGAGCTGCTGTATTACGGCATCAGCGCCATCTCCCTGACCACAACGGGCAGTGACCGCCATGAAGGGTTAAGGGCCTGTGTCTCGCTCACCGGGAAGGAAAGGTTCACAGAACTTGAAGACCGGGTGGCACACTTTCAAAAGGATCATCCCAAAGGGTCTGATTTTAAAATCATCTCTTCCTAAGAAGCAAACAACCTGCTTTTGGCCGGCCCTGGAAATTTTTTATGTTTCAGGGCCGGTTTTTTTTTGGCAAACCCCTTGCATTTTCAAAACGCTCCTTGTATATGTTTCTGTCTTTAGAAACAAAAAAATGTTGATTACAATGATACCCAAAGGAGAGTTTCATGGTTGAGAGCACAACAGGTCTTGAAAAGATAGAACTGCCGGACAAGACGGGACGATTTGGTGAATACGGGGGCAGTTATGTGCCCCAACAGCTCCAGGACGTTCTGGACGAAATCACCCAAAGCTATAACGCCATCAAAAATGAGGATACCTTTATTGCCGAGTTAAGGGATTTGAACAAACACTTCACCGGCCGGCCCTCCCCGATATTTCATGCCAAAAACCTGTCTGAAAAGACCGGGGGAGCCGACATTTATCTGAAACGGGAAGATCTGAACCACACCGGTGCCCACAAGATCAACCACTGCCTGGGCGAAGCCCTTCTGGCCAAGCGCATGGGCAAGAAAAAACTCATTGCCGAAACCGGGGCAGGCCAGCACGGGGTGGCCCTGGCAACAGCCGCCACCCTGGTGGGACTTGAATGCGATATCTACATGGGGGAGGTGGACATAAAAAAGGAACATCCCAATGTGGTGAGAATGAAAATTCTGGGCGCCCGGGTCGTGCCCGTCGGCCGGGGAACAAAAACTCTTAAAGATGCAGTGGATGCAGCATTTGAAGCCTACCTCAAGGACCCTGTCACCCAGCTCTATGCCATCGGCTCTGTGGTGGGTCCCCACCCCTTTCCCATGATGGTCAGAGATTTCCAGCAGATCGTAGGACTGGAGGCAAGGGAACAATTCCAGGAGATGACCGGACGACTGCCGGACAATCTGGTCGCCTGCGTGGGAGGCGGTTCCAATGCCATGGGCCTGTTCACCGCATTTCTGGAAGACAAGGATGTGGCAATCTTCGGGGTGGAGCCGTCGGGCCGGGGGTTTAAGGACGGAGACCATGCCGCCACCCTGACTCTGGGCACGCCCGGTGTCCTCCACGGATTCCGCTCCTATCTTCTCCAGGATAAAGACGGAGAGCCCCTGCCGGTCTATTCGGTTGCCAGCGGCCTGGACTACCCCGGCGTCGGCCCCCAGCACAGCCTGCTCAAGGATATCGGCCGTGTCACCTATGTGACGGCTTCTGACACAGATGCCATAGAGGCGTTTTTTGAATTGTCCAGGACCGACGGCATTATTCCGGCCATTGAAAGCGCCCATGCCGTAGCCTATGCCGTAAGGCTTGCAAAGGATCTGGGAAAAGGAAAAACCATTCTGGTGAACCTGTCCGGAAGGGGCGACAAGGACATTGATTTTGTCCTTGAAAACTATGGCAAAGATTATGGAATATAAGACCGGGGTCAGGTTTGCCGTCTTGCATTATCGGCTGATCTGCCCAGGGAATATCCATAAAAGCCGCAAACAAACGGCCTGAACAAACACATTAACCGTAACCGTTATGAAAAATCGGGTCTGGAATCAATCTTCCAGGCCCGATTTTTTTCCCCATGTTTTTTATGTTCTTTAAAATTTTTTTTTCTTAAAACAATTTTTCAGCAGATTCACCGCGTTGGCCAGGATATATCCCACCATTTTGGGGTTTTCCTTGAGCCGCCTGACAGAATAGGCAAACCATTGTTTTCCAAAGGGCAGGTATACCCGGACCGGATGGCCGCTGTCGACCAGAATCTTTCGCAATTGCTCTTCCACCCCGTAAAGCATCTGAAATTCGTAGGCCCCCCCGGTTAAATCCAGTTTGTCTATCAATCTCAAGGCATGAAAAATCAATTGCTCATCATGGGTGGCGATTCCCACAAAACACCCGCGGGACAGAAGCTTTTCCAGAAGGTACACATAACTTTCATTGACAATACGTCTGTCCTTGTAAGCTGTTGACCGGTTCTCCCAGTAGTAGGCGCCTTTGCACAGCCGGAGATTGGCCCCCTGGGAAATCAGGGTGTTAACATCATCAATGGACCTGCGCAAATAGGCCTGAACGACAATACCCACATTGGAAAATTGATCGTTCAGACTTGAAAACAGGTCAAGGGTTTCCTGGCAGAGGGAGGCATCTTCCATATCAATGCGGACAAAGATCTGGTGCTTATCGGCAAGCCCTGCCAGGTGCCGGATATTTTCCAGGCAAAAATTTTTGTCCAGTTTCAGTCCCATGTGGGAGGGTTTCAGTGATATGCCGCTCCCAAGGCCGTTGACATGGATGGCTTCGATGGTCTTCTCATACACTCTGACCGCCTGGGTACAATGGACTTTACTGACCGGATCTTCGCCTAGAAGATCCAGGGTCACCTGGATCTTCTGCCGGTTCAGTTGTTTTGTTTTTATAACGGCCTGTTCCAGGGTCTCGCCGGCAATATAGTGTCTGGCAACAATCTTCACCAGTGACCTGGGGATATAGGGAAGCATTAACGCAATTAAAGAATTTAACCAAATCATCTCCCCCCCTTTTATGGCTTAATTTTTATCCATTTTTTTTAATTTACCGGCTGCCAGATGACGTTTCCCGGCCGGTAAGATGGTTTTCCGGATCCGGATGGAGTGGGGCGTCACCTCGACCATTTCATCATCCCGGATAAAATGGATGGCCTTTTCAAGGGTCATTTCCCGTATGGGCGAACAGACCACGTTTTCATCCTTGCCCGATGCCCGCATATTGGTCAGTTTCTTTTCCTTGCAGGCATTGACATCAATATCAGAATTCCGGTTATGCTCGCCGATCACCATGCCTTCATAGACCGGAGTTCCGGGAATGATAAAAAGCTGCCCCCTGGGTTCCAGGTTAAACAGCCCATAGGCCACACCCTTTCCCTGGCGGTCCGCCACAAGCGAACCTGTGAACCGAACCGGAAATTCCCCGCGAAAGGGTTCATACCCGGCCAGGTAGGAGTTCATAATACCCGTACCCCTTGTATCGGTCATAAACTCATCCGGATACCCGATCAGGGAACGGGAGGGAATGGAAAACTCAATTCTGGTCCGGCCTTTGCCGTTGTTAACCAGGTTGGTCATCTTTCCTTTCCGAATGGAAAGTTTTTCCGTAACCACACCCATGAACGCTTCGTCACAATCCACGAACAAATGCTCAATGGGTTCCAGGCGAACCCCGTCCTGTTCCTTGTAAATTACCCGGGGACGACCCACACAGAGTTCAAACCCTTCCCTGCGCATGGTTTCGATGAGGATGGCCAGCTGGAGCTCCCCCCGGCCCTTGACCACAAAACTTTCATCCGTGGTGCTTTCTTCCACCTCAATGGCCACATTCATGAGGGTTTCCTTGAGCAGGCGCTCCCGGATTTTTCTGGACTGGACATATTTGCCGTCCTGGCCGGCAAAGGGAGAAGTGTTGATGGCAAACTGCATGAAAACAGTGGGTTCATCCACGGTAATCCTGGGAAGGGGTACCGGTTCCTCCTTGGTGCAGATGGTATCCCCGATCTTGACATCCTCGATACCCGACAGCACCACGATATCCCCTGTCTGGGCCTCATCCACAGGCACAAGGGCAGGACCGTCATAGGACTGGAGTTTGGAAACCTTTAATATTTTTTGCTTGTTTTCTTCATTGATGCACACAAGACTTGCATGGGATGCGGCAGATCCATTGAAGACTTTGCCGATGGCCAGACGGCCAAGGTAGTCGGAATATCCCAGATCCGAGACCAGCATCTGAAAAGGGGCGGAAGGATCATAATAGGGGGGCGGCATCTCCTCTAAAATAAGGTCGAATAAAACATGGAGATTGTCCACATCATCTTCCAGCTCCCGTTTGACAATCCCGTCCCGGCCGATGGCATACAGATAGGTAAACTCAAGCTGTTCTTCCGTGGCATTCAGGTCGATGAACAAATCATATATCATGTCCAGAACTTCATCAATCCTGGCATCCTTGCGGTCGATCTTATTAATGATCACCATCACCGGCAATTTGGCTTCAAAGGTTTTTTTCAATACAAACCGGGTCTGGGGCAACGGCCCTTCGGAGGCGTCCACCAGAAGAATGGCAGAGTCGGCCATGGACAATGCCCGTTCCACCTCCCCGCCAAAATCCGCATGCCCCGGGGTATCAATAATATTAATTTTTACGCCCTTCCAGGTGACCGAACAATTTTTGGCGGCAATGGTAATCCCCCGCTCCCGCTCAAGGTCCATACTGTCCATGAGCCGTTCATCCACTTCTTGACCTTCCCTGAACTGTCCACTCTGCCTGAACATTGCATCCACAAGTGTGGTTTTGCCATGGTCAACATGGGCAATAATGGCAATGTTGCGTAATTTTTCATTAAAACTTGTATTCTTTTTCATATTCTCCTGTTGCTTTCCTTTACTTAGGGTACAGAGTAGACAATTTTGTGAAAATTATAAATTTTGTGTTTATCTGGACACCCGTGTGGTGCCGTCGGGTGCAGAAATTATCCGGACCCGGTCTCCGGGGCCAAACATGACGTCTGCCTCCTGGACCACCACAATGGTCTGGCCGTTGTCCTGCTTGACCACAATTTCAAGACCCGCTTTTTTGGTCAAGCCCTCTTCGGCAGCAGTACCGGCAGCAGCCCCTGCAAGGGCTCCGACCACAGTGGCAACGCTTCTCCCTGAGCCACCACCGATGGTGCTTCCCAAAACCCCGCCTGCAACCCCGCCGGCAATTGTTCCCACAGGGGTCTTGGTGCCTTCAATGGTTATTTGCTTGACGGATTCAACGGTTCCTGCAACAACGGTCTGGGCCTTTTGGGCCTGCTCCCTTGAATACACCTCGCTTGACTTACTGGACGCACATCCAGAAATCAGAACCGCCGTGATGACTGCAAAAAAAATAATTTTTATCCTGTCGGCCAATCGTTTCATGATCATATCCTTACGCTTCGATTTAATGATTTTATCCTCCTATTCTTGGCTATATGAAGTAAACATTAAGTTCCCAAAGTCAAGCATCCCTGTGGCGTATCCGGCACAAAAAAAGACCCGGTTTCCCCTAGGCATGCCCTGCAGATTCAACCAGGACCTAGGGGAAATCAAACAGACCGGAAAACTTGATTTTTCTTGCTGCCTGTGTATATCTGTTACAGGCTGTAACATTTTTCTAACCTTGTAAAATCATAGACCTGCATTATTTTTCACCAGAATTATAATGGAAAACTACCCTAATAAGGAGCTAACCAGATGACCATGATTATTGCTGTAACCATTTTTCTGGCTGCTGTCATCGGCTTTGGCCTGGTCATGAAAAAATTCAGGGAAGCCGGCATGAAGGTGCCTGACAGTCCCATGACGCCTCCTCCCCCCTCAAAATCTCCCCAAGAAGAGTTTAGAGAGATTCTGGATGCATTACTGGGCTTAAATCTTTTGATCCGAAAGGATATAACCTTCCCAATGGAAATGGTTCTCAAAGTTGAACAAATCATTGATGACCTTAAAGCGGTTCTCCCTGCCATGATGGAACGATACCCCGGAGAATCCCTGACCTATGAGATCAAAAAAATTGGCCTGTCCCATCTTCACAAGACCGTAAAGGAATTTTTGGACCTGTCGGAAGACAGCAGACAACATCAGTTGGAAAATTTTCAAACAACCCTCCAGAGTCTCCACGATGTTACCCACAGATCCCGAGACATTGTTGAAAAAAATGAAACCGCTGAATTCAAGACCATGGCCCATTTTCTCGCCGGAAAATTTTCTTAAGGAGGACCCAATGAACGATTATGCCCAAGACCTAAAAAATGTTGCCAGCCAGGCCAAAGCACCCGTCCTTGCAGACGTGGCCGAGATCTCAGGCCAGGGAGCACTGACCCCGGTCCAATCCCCCTCCAGCCTGGAGCCGGTCCAGCCCAAACACCTGGCCGTTCAGGATATCCAGGCCCTTGAAGCCGAGGCCGAAGCGTTTTTGGAAAAAGTCAAAGCCGAACCCGCCGACTGGCAGCTGGGCAATTTTGTCTTTTCCCTGGGCCAGGAAATCATGGACCAGACCCAGGCCCAGGTTACGCTCTATGACCGGAAAATGGGCGATGTACTCAAAAATGTTGCCACGGACGATTCTTCACCCGTGGGGAAAAACATTCTGGCCATCAAAACAGAACTGGATAAGGTCAATCCCACCATGGTCGGAAGACAGGAGATGCCCTTTCCCAAAAAAATGCTGGGCCTGTTCACCAAAACCGTAAACCGGCTGCCAAAAGGAGACGAGATCTTAAGGATCATTGCCGAGCGCAGGGAAACCGTCAATTCCACCATTGACGGCATCCGGACCCATTTGCGCAACGAGGCGGACCAGGTGGCCTTTGATGCATCGGAACTTTCCACCATCTGCGATTCTCTGAAAGAGATCCAGCCCCGGCTCCAGGAAAAAATATTTCTGGGCCAGATCATCTGGCAAAAACTGATGGCCCACATGGAAACGGTTCAAGACCCCAGAATAAAAGAAGCTCTGACCACGCTCACCTCGGATCTTGCCATGGCCGTTGTGGATCTCCAGACCATTGACAACTCCAACCTCCAGACCCGCTTCGGCGGAGAGATGATGGTGAGAAACTCCCATCTGGTCAAACGGCTGGTCCAGAGAACCGACATGATTCTGTCCACGGCCGTGAAAAATGCCCTGGCGGTCCGGGTTGCCGCAGAACAGCAGATGGAAACCCTATCCCACCTGGACATGGTACAGCAGGCTGCCGCAGAAACCATGAAGGACACGGCAAAGGTTATTGGCGCTGCTGCCATCAAGGGCGCCCAGATGAGCCAGAGCATGACCGTAAATATCAAGGCCCTGGAAGAGGCCTGCAATTCCTATGAACAAGCCTTTGAAACCTATGCCCTGATCTCCAAGGAAACCATAAATATCGCCTCCCAGAGCTCTTCTGCCCTGGGAAAAATGAATGAACGGTTCAGGGCAAGAACCGATGCCCTTACAGCCAGGCGCCAAGATTAACAAAAGGAGAAATCCCATGATAGACACGGCCGTAAAAAAATCCTTTGACCAGCGGTTTTCCCTCGTCCGCTCCCTTGATAAGAAAAGGCTTGTCCCGGAAACGGACCAGACGGCTATGACCCTTATGGATGCTACGGTCGGTTGTTTTTTTACCTGTTTTGGGGATACCTATTATGTACAGGAGATAAACCGATACCAGGAAATGTCCGAGGATTTTGCCAGGCCCCAGGACTATTTTGTCACAGAACTGACCTGTATGTGCCTGGAAACAGGGCATACCGGTCATTTTGAATGGGAATTTGATGATGAACTGGAGGTCTCCATCACCCTGGAACAGACCAGCTTCAAGTATATCAAAGATGAGCAGGGACAGGCCGTGGACGAAGACGACCTGGATCAGATTGCCGATGACAAGGATGCCATTGTCTATGCCGGACAGAAATTCTGGTACGAAGATGACTGGGCCGCCCTTTATCAAAGAAACGGAAAAGAAGAAAAGGTCTATATGTATGAATTTGAAAACGAGGGAAGCAGCCTGTTTTTAACCATCGAAGAATGGACCGGCTCGGGACGGGACGAACACAAGATCTATCTTTCCAAATCGGTCAGGCCCGGAGAAATCACCATCATGAGCAAAGGAGCCCCGGGGGATGATATCCTATAAACTGCCCAAGGACATCCGCCGCCGAACAAGGCCGTGGGACAAATTTTCCAACCCCTTGATTCTTGCCGGCATTGTCTTGATGTTTTTGTCCCTTTCCGGATGCGGACAGGGCCTCCCCGATGATATCAAAAAAAATGCCAAGGCCATTCCAGATGCCATTGAAGCCGCTCGAAAAGAGATTCAAAAAGACCAAAAACAATTTGCCAGCCTGAAAAAATCGGCTGCATTTGCGCCCATCGCGACCTATGCCCAGAAAGAGGCCTGGGACACCCTGTTTGCCGAGGCAAATAACTCCCTGGACCGGGCCGGGGATCTTCACAAACAAGAACTGGTTCCTTTATTGAAAAAGAACACCCCTGAATCCGCCCCCCAGGTTCTGGTCCAGACAAAACGGATCAACCAGGTCATCCAGGAGGCCAGACAACAGGCCAAAGGGCCGGTCAACCGGTTTTCACGAATCCGGGAGGCCCTGGACAACACCGATGCCGTCCAAACAACAGCCCAGGCAATTGCCCAAAGGATCATCGCCCAGGTAAGCGACCTGGAGAAAGACGCCGTGACAAAGGCCCGGGAGGCATTTCCGGACACCATTGAAAAAATTGATACGCGATTTTCTCCCTTTCTTAAAATGCAACAGGCGGCAAAGGAGCACCTCTACGCCGCCACCCGGGAATATGAGGCCCACAAATCCAAAGCCGGCCCCGATTATGCCGCCTTCATCGACAATGCCGATGCCCTGACCCGGAATGATAAAACCCTTGAGCAGACCCTGCCCGTATTTAAGCAGGATCTGGCACAGCTTTATGAGAGCTACACCAAGGTTCTCCAGGACATGAAAGAAGATTATTTTGTCACCATTAAACGGGAATCCTGGGATGAAAATTCCGACTATTATGATCCAAAGTTTGCCACCTTTCAACGCCAGGTGAGCCCATCGGCATATGAAATTTTAACCGATACCGAAATGGAAGCCATCGCCACACTGTCCCCGGGGTTCAGCGGGCTAAGGTTCTCAAGTGGGATCGGCGATACCTGGAAGCAATTGGGCATTAACCCCACGGAACAATGGCCGGCGCGGTATCACAATGCAGCCTCCTTCGAGGTTGAAGATTCCAAAGAGGTGTATTATCACAAGTATTTAAAGGAAGAAAACGGGGAAACCAGTGAAACCGACTGGATACAGGTGGACCCCTCTTTTTATGAACAAAACCTGGAATTTCTGGGCATGGCCATCCTGTCAAAACCCTATGGGGTATTTGAACAGGACCGTATAACCCAGGCCACCCCACCGGGGCTTGCCTATATGGGCAATCCCGAGTACGGGGAATGGAAAAAAGATGATACCGGCAACAGCTTCTGGTCCTGGTACGGCAAGTATGCGCTCTTCTCCCACCTCTTCTTTTTCCCCCCCTCCTATTTTCACCGGGGGGCATGGGGCAGCTGGAACAATACCTACCGAAACCAGCAGCCCTATTTTGGGAAAACCCAAACCGGAAATCAACAATATGGTACCCGCGGTAGCTTTGTGAATCAATCCCCCAAATACCAGAGCAGCAATTTCTCAAAAACAGGCGGTTTTAAATCCCAATCGGCTTCCGTCAGAGGTGCCGGTGCAGGGCTTCGCGGCGGCGGCCCCAAAGCCAAGGGCAAATAACTTTAAGGAGATTACACATGACTATCGCACCCATTCTCACCGGTATCAGCCAGGGATTCGTCTATGCTGCTATCTGTATTTTCTTTATCTGCCTGGTCAAGCAGGTGGACGATTGGCGGACCAAAGATTTCGATGATGATCGCCATATTGATGACGGGAACGTTGCAGTGGGGCTGCGGCGGGCAGGGCTATACCTTGGCATTGCCATTGCACTTTCAGGAGCCCTGTCCGGTACATCCGGCGGATTTTTTATAGACCTGATCCACCTGTTTGTTGACGGCCTTATTATAACCGGATTCCTTTTCTCATCCCGGTTCATCAATGACTTTATCATGATGGGCCATTTGAACAATGATGTTGAGTGCGTCAAGCAATTCACCCAGCCGGACGGGCGCAAGGTCACAGGCAACACGGCCCTGGGAATGGTGGAGGCCTCCATGTACATTGCCACGGGATTTATCCTCAAGGGCAGCCTGGCCGGTGGGGGCGGCACGTTTTTCCAATCCCTTGTCTCTGCTGTCCTCTTTTTCATCCTCGGACAAATTGCCCTGCTGGTATTTGGGTTCATCTATGAACTGATCACCCCCTTTAATGTCAGAGAAGAAATCAAACAGAACAATTTGGCAGCCGGCATCGGCCTGGGCGGCGTTCTTATTTCCCTTGGCATCATCCTCATGGGAAGCCTTTCCGGACCCTTTACCGGGTGGGCCAATGATCTGGCCGGTTTCGGGATTTATACAGTGTACGGCATAGCCCTGCTTCTGATTTTAAGGAGCCTCATTGACAGGATTCTTCTGCCCACAACCAGCCTGGCAACCGAAATAAAGGAAGACCGGAATGTGGCGGCTCTGATCGTGGCGGAAAGCGCCATCGTCGCAATTGCCCTTATCATCGCCTATTCCATGTAGGCACCAGGCCAACAAATGACCCCCCAGCAAAAATCTTTTAATTTTGCCTCGCTTTTGCTCTGCGCCTGCATGTTTGCAAGCGGGGCCTGCGGTATCATTCTTGAGTACATCCAGGCAAGCCTGGCCTCCATGATCCTTGGCAATGCCTTTGAGCAGTGGGCCATGGTAATCGGACTCATGATGTTCTGGATGGGATTTGGCAGCCTGATCCAGACACGAATCTCAAAACCATACCTGGTGTACGCCTTTATCGGCATTGAGATCTTTCTGGCCCTGGCCGGCGGGTTTTCTCCCACCCTTACCTATCTGTCCTACGGATATACCGCCCACTACAGCCTGGTCCTCTATTTTTTTGTCAGCCTCATCGGCATCCTGATCGGACTTGAAATCCCGGTGATCATCCGGATCAATAACGATTACTCCGATGAACTGTCCACAAACCTGGGCCGTATCCTGTCCGCAGACTACATCGGCAGCCTGGCAGGGTCCCTGATCTATGTTTTTGTTCTCCTGCGGTATACCCCCATTACCCAGGCGGCTTTCCTGACCGCAGGCATGAATTTTTTCCTTGCCCTGGTCACCTTTGTCTATTTTACCCGGAAAAAATTAATCCCCAAAAGCATATTTCTTTCTTTTGTCATGGGAATAACCCTGGCTGCCATCATCTACGGATACCTGAGCAACCGGGAATGGCAGGTTAAAATCGAACAGCCCCTGTACGACGACCCCATTGTATACAGCCAGGCCAGCCAATACCAGCACATTGTCATTACCCACTACAACCCCCTTGATGAAATCCGCCTCTTTTTGAACGGCAACCTCCAATTGTGCAGCACAGACGAGGACCGGTACCACGAATCTCTGGTCCACCCGGCCATGGCCCTGGCCAAAGTAAAAAACCGGGTCCTTATCCTGGGAGGAGGAGACGGGTGTGCCCTTCGGGAAGTTTTGAAATACAGGGAAATAAAAGAGGTGATGCTGGTAGACCTGGACCCGGCCATGACAACACTTGCCGCCAGCCATCCCTTGTTAACCCGGATCAATCAAAATGCCTTTCAGGATGCCAGAACTGTCGTTTTGCCGGCAAAGGGCATTCTCCCGGGTCCGGACCGGCGGATTTACATGGGAACCGAAGAAAAGCGCCATGCCATTGCGGCACTGCCTGGCCAGACACCGTCCACCCGACACCTGGCCGATGTAAAGGTCATGAATGTTGATGCAGACAAGTTTTTAGGAGAAATCCCGGGATTCTGGAATGTGATCATCGTGGACATGCCCGACCCCTCCAGCCCCGAGCTTGCGAAACTCTACACACGTGAATTCTACAAAAAAATCAAACAGCGTTTGTCCCAAACCG
>JAHIVS010000459.1 GCA_018816605.1 Pseudomonadota bacterium | reverse complement strand
GGCCTGAAGGGTCACCTTGGGTAGGAGGCCAGATTGGGTTTAATTGCCCTGCCAAGCCAATCAATACTTTTCCCAAGGTGACGCATATTGGCCAGGCCCTCCCCATCTTCCTGCACATCGCCTTTGTTCAGGCCAAACCCCATATTCCAGTATGTTGAACAGGGGATGACCATTCTTGACATTTGAAACATATGGTTAATGGTGTCATATACATGGGTTGCCCCGCCGCGTCTCACCGCCACGACGGCGGCACCTATTTTCCCGGAAAATGCATGGCCGTTGGCATAGGCAACATAGCCCGCTCTTTCAATCAAGGCTTTCAGGTCCGCAGATACCGCTGCAAAATAGGTTGGGGAGCCCAAAATAACAGCATCGGCCTTTAACATTTTTGAAAAAATTTCATTAAAGTTATCTTTTTTCGTTGCACATTGGTTGTCCTGGCTTTCAAAGCACTTCTCACAGGCCAGACAACCGCGAATGGCCGTTCCGCCAACCCTTACCATTTCTGTTTCCCAGTCGGCATTCTTTAATTCCCCCAGCACCTCTCGTAAAAGCAGCTCGGTATTCCCCCCCTTGCGCGGACTTCCATTTATGCCCAATGCGTACATAGCAATCTCCTTATCTTTGCTGAATTAACGGTGTTTGCCCCAATCGCCGGGCCTCAGTCTTTTTTTTTTCTGCATCTCAATATACCAGTCATCTTTGCCATAGATCTCATCCATACAGCCGGGACAGAGGCTATGACTGAAAAGGGCGGTTGAATGCTGTTCAAAATAGCTTTCAAGTCGATTCCAATACCCCTTGTCATCCCTGATTTTTTTGCAGCTGGAACAGATGGGGATTAATCCCCCAAGGGGTTTGACATCTTTTAATGCTTTGTTCAGCTTTTTAATGAGGTCTGCCTGGGCAAGCTCCACCGCTTTCCGATCCGTGATGCCCTTGTGAATACCGGTTCTGCGGATGGGATTTCCCTGCTTGTCCCAGGCGGACACCTTTCCCTGCCCCAGTATCCACCGATAGTTCCCATCCTTTGCCCTGAGTCTGAATTCGATGCTCCAGATGGGCCGCGGCCCATTTCCTGTCCTCGGGATGGAGAAGGCTCACCCAGGCTTCCCGGCTAGCCGGGTTCTCCCTTCCGTGGCTTTCATCCGGGCGAGTTCATTCTTTCATTCCTGGACATGGAATTCAAGTTCTTCATAGCTTGGCTTTTGTGCCATCCCATCCCCCCCGGGAACGGTTCTTGTTTTTATCCTTTCCTTTATCCAGACCGGGAGACAATGTTCCCCGGCACACAGGAGGCCTTTGCCACGCCGGTAAGCACCATGGCCTGTTCCAGTTCGGTTTTTATTTTTTCAATATAGGTTTCCACCCCGGCCTGAAGACCGCCGCAGGCAGCCACGGCAAAAGGCCTGCCGATCATGACGACATCAGCTCCCAGGGCAAGCAGTTTCAAAACATCCCCCCCGGACCGCACCCCGCCATCGGCCAGGACGGCCACCCGCCCCTTAACCGCTTCACAGATGGCCGGCAGCACACTGGCCGCCCCCGGGGTAAAATCCAAAACCCGACCACCGTGGTTGGAAACCACAATGGCATCAGCCCCCGCAGCCACAGCTGCTTCGGCATCCTGTACCGTCATAACCCCTTTGAGTATGAATTTCATGGATGCTGTTTGAACAATCTTTCTTAAATTTTCAATCCCCTTGGGGAAAACCGGGCGGCCCATTTTTTTTAAGGTGATCAATCCGGCGGCATCAATATCCATGCCCATGGTATCCGCCCCCGTGTCCCTGACCTTTTGAATTTTGTCAAACAATTCCGTGTCCGACCAGGGTTTAATAAAAGCAATCCCGTGCCCGTCGGCAGCTTTTATCCCTTTGAGAGCCGCCTCATGGATAAACTCCGGGACCCCGTCCCCTGTGCACCCCATGATCCCTTTCTCCTTACACCCCTTCAGAATGGCCCGGATATAGTCTTCCTCAGACACCTGGCCGCCCATATTAAAGGACACCCCGCCAATGGGGGCTGCCAAAAAGGGAAGGGCCAATTTCCGGCCCAAGAAAAAAACAGAGGTGTCCGGTTCCGTCACGTCATGGATCAGGCGCATGTTGAACCGAAGGGCGTTTAAGGCCTTTAGATTCTCCTTAAAGGAAGCGGCCGTACCAATCCCCCCCATGCCCGGTACTTCCCCCACACAGGCTTTCCCGTTGCACTCCGGGCAGACCCGGCAATACCCTTTCATCCGGGTTCTGGCAGTTTCATATATTTCTTTCATGGACAACCTCCTCTTTTCTTCCTGGATTTTATACAGACCTTGCGATCTCTTCAGCCTCACTGATACAATACATCAAATGCCGGGGAGACCTGGCATCCCCGATGAAATAAAATTTAGCGGCAGTGTTTTTTCCCAGCTGTTTGGCATCCCTTATGGACTGCTGCTTTTCAGAAATCACCACCGTATCAAACCCCGTAAGGGTGTGTGGCTCGCCATTGGATTTAAACAGGACCCCGTCATCGGTAAATGCCTGGATCGCCACATTTTTGTACAAGGCAACCTTTCCTTCTTTCAGACGTTCCCTCAGATAATACCGGTCATTGCTGGACATTTCTTCTGCAAAACTTTTTTTCCGGTTCAGCACCACCACCTGTTTTCCCTGGTCTGCCAGAAAATCTGCCACAATCAGACCGGTCATGCCCCCGCCCAGCACCACCACCTTGTTTCCCGGCTTTTCCTTTTTTCGGAGCAGGTCCACATTGGTGATCACTGTCATTTTGGTTTGGAACAACCCTTTGATTACCGGCATATCCGGCAGGGACCCCGTGGCAAGAATCACCTTGTCCGGCCTGATCTCATCCAGAAGGGCGGCAGTCAACGGGGTATCATAGCGGATTTCAACCTTGAGGCGGTCCATCTCCTTCCTGAAAAATTTTAAAATATCCCCAAGCTCCCCCCGGCCGGGGGCGATGGCTGCCAGGGCCAGTAACCCGCCCAGGACAGATTCCTTTTCACAGACCAGGGTCTTGTGCCCGTGGAGGGCAAACATTCTGGCAGCAGCCATGCCGGCAGGACCTGCCCCGACCACCAGAATCTTTAGCGGCACCATCGCCTCCTGGGCTTCCTTGAGTTTGTATTCCCGCCCCACATCCGGATTCACCACGCAGGACCCCGGTTCTTTTGCCAGGACCGCATGGATGCACCCAAGGCAGCACCCCACACAGGGGCGGATCTGGGAAAAATTGCCTTG
>JAHIVS010000061.1 GCA_018816605.1 Pseudomonadota bacterium | reverse complement strand
TAACCCATAAGGGGTCATTGTTTCTGGATGAAATCGGCTCCCTGCCCATGGACCTCCAGGGAAAACTGCTCCGGGTGCTCCAGGAAGGGGAACATCTCCCCATTGGCAGAGATCAGCCCGTTAAAACAGATCTTCGCTTTATTGCCGCAACAAACGAAGACATCGAAGAAAAGATTTCCCTGAAAACCTTCCGGAAAGATCTGTATTACCGCTTGAAGGGAGCCTGGCTGCACCTGCCGTCCCTCAAGGAGAGAAAAGGGGATATCCCCCTGCTGGCCGCTCATTTCCTGGCAGCCTCAGACCATAATTCCGGCGAGCCCCTGTTCCATCCCGATACCATGGCCCTGTTGGAAGCCTATCCCTATCCGGGCAATATCCGGGAACTAAAGTCCATTGTCCAGGGGGCCTTTAACCTGTCCCGGGGAAGGACCATCCTTGTGGATCACCTGCCTTCCCATTTCCGGCATCAACCGATTCCCTCTGGGACAGAACAGGGAACCTGGGTTGTTCAACCTTTGGAAGAGCTCGAAAAACAATATGTTCTAAAGGTTTACAACCATACTGGAAAAAACAAATCACGGACATCAGCGCTTCTGGGAATCGGCCTAAATACCCTGCGGCGTAAACTTCGAACCTATGGGATGAAATAGAGCGGGATGGATGTTCCGGATATAAACACGGACAACCAGATCAAGATTCTCATTGTTGACGATGATCTGCCGCTGCTCTCGGTATATGCCAAAATCCTGGCCCGGAGCGGATATGGGGTTGAAACGGCTTCCACAGGTCGAAGTGCAGTCGAAAAACTGACCTCTTTTTTCCCGGATATTGTGCTGCTGGATATCTGCCTTCCGGATATGAGCGGGCATGAGATCCTGGCCCTCATTCGTTCCACACCCCGTTTTTGCAAAATGTTCGTGATCATGATCACCGGATACGAGGCCACAGCCACTCATAAGGCCATGGGTCTGGAATCGGGAGCAGATGACTACCTGGGAAAACCCGTGACGGTTGAGGTCCTGCTGGCCAGGATAAAGGCCATGGTCCGGATTACACATAGCGAGCGTAAATTACAGCGGGCCAACAAGCTGCTTGAAGATACCGTAAGAGAAAGGACCCTGGCCCTGTGTCAAAGCAATGCCTCCCTCAAAGAGGAAATCGAAAAACATGAAAAAACCCTGGTATCCCTGCGCGAAAGCGAGAAATGGCTGAAACGAATGTTTGAGCAGGCCCCCATAGCCGCTGCAGTGATCGGTCCGGAAGGCCGGTTCAAAAAAATCAATCGTGAAATGTGCCGGATGACAGGGTATAGGGAAACAGAGATTCTCAGCCTTTGTCTTGCCGACATCACCCATCCGGAGGATAGGGTTCAGGACCAGGAGATCACGGCCAATCTGCTTCAAGGAAAGATCGACCATTACCAGGGGGAGAAACGGTATGTCCGGAAAAACGGAACCATCTTCTGGGGAAAGGTGACGGTCCGCCTGATCCGAAATCCGGACGGATCCGCTTATCTGCTGCCCATGATCATTAATATTGACCAGCGGAAAAAAGCCCAGGCAGATCTTGAGAAAGCCCACGCCACCCTGGAACAGCGGATAACCGAGAGAACCTGCCAGTTGCAGGTCGCCAACCAGGAGCTTCGGACTGAAATTCTGGAGCGAAAAAGGGCCCAGATTGATTCTCAGAGAAAGGAAAAACATCTAAGAACCTCCCAAAAGATCGCTACCCTGGCCAGTTTTTTCATGGCACCGGACGGCAATGCCCTGGACTGTTCAGACGGGTTTTACCGGCTGTTCGGGTATCAGCCCGGAGAAATCATCCTGGGGTATCCATTTATAGAAAAGCATATCTTTTCCAAGGACCAGGATCGGTTTGTCCGGGATGTGAAACGGTATATCAAAACCCACGATTCATTTGACAATGAATACAAAATTGTTACCCAAAAAGGACCCATCCGGGATATCCGCCTTATTGTAACCACTGTATTTGATGCCGACGGCAAGCCCTTTGAAATTCAGGGAATCTTCCAGGATATTACTGAAAAAAAACGAATGGAGCGTCAGGTGATCCAGAACGAAAAACTGGCCTCCCTGGGATTCATGGCGTCCGGGTTGGCCCATGAAATCAACAACCCCAATAATTTAATCTCTTTTAATATCCCGATACTCAGGGAATACCTCTTTTCCCTTTTGCCCATCACAGACGTCTTTGCCAATGGACAAACGGGGCTTGAACTCTGCGACATGAAGTATGGGGATTTCAAACGGGATCTGTTCCGGCTTCTGGACAATATAGAGAGCGGATCTGTTCGTATCAACAAAATTGTATACAGTTTCCGGAAGTTTGTTCAGATAAAAAGCGACACGGAATACCAGCATGTGGATATCGCAAAGTTGATCCAGGGGTGTGTGGAGATATCCAGTCCCAAGATGAAAAAACTGGTCCGGCATTTTCAGGTGACCATTGATGAAAATCTGCCGGAAATGGCGACGGATCCGGAAATACTGGAAATGGCGGTCACCAATCTTCTGATTAACGCCGCCCAGGCCTGTGACAAACCCGAATCCATTGTCAGTCTGTCGGTTTCCTATGAGGACCATTTGAAGCGACAATTGGTGATACGGGTCAGCGACAATGGGTGCGGCATGGATAAGGACACCGTTTCCAGGGCTTTTGACCCATTTTTTTCCACAAAAGCCTCGGAGCAGGGAACCGGTATCGGCCTGTCCTTATGCCACAACATGATCTCCTCCCAGGGAGGCAGGATAGAAGTGGAGAGCACCCCCGGCCAGGGAAGCACTTTTTGTATGATCCTTCCGGATATCCGGGAACGGTATTGAAACAACCGCTTTAGTCCAAAGGGGTTTCAATTGGTTTGAGCGATGAAACCACCTGGGAAATCCGGATTTTCCAAGGCATACCGTTCCAGCAGCGGCATGATTTCATAACAGGCATACGCACAAGGAGTGCCAGGACCGGATATGAATTTTTAATGTTTGGCCTGCGGTTGACAATGGCGGGAATTTGGTTGACAATGTTTGAAATTATTATTGGAAAAATCATAGTGAGAGTTTCATTGGATGATGTTCAAGAAAATTTTTCAGTCAATCCATCGCCATAGCGTGAAGACCAACCTGTTGGTCAGCCTCTTGTTGCTGTTTCTGGTTTCCACGGTACAGGCATCTGTCGAAGAGATGGTTGCGTCCATGTCCCTTGAACAATTGCTGGAGGTTCGGGTGGAATCTGCTGCTTTCTTTACCGAATCTGCCAGTCTTTCGCCCGGATCCGTCTATATTATTGATGTTCCAAAGGCTATCCGGGGGGCCGTAAGGACCACGCGGGACATCCTGTATATGGATGCGCCAGGGGTTATTGTTCAGCAGCATGCACGCCACGGAACCCTTGTGGGCATGCGGGGGGTGTGGATTGACAACAATGCCAAGAGCATGTTCATGCTGGACGGACAGCAGTTGAATCCCAGAACCCATTTCGGGTATACCGTGGGCATGCAGTCCCCCCTTCTCGGGGATATTCAGCGCCTGGAAGTGGTCCGGGGCCCGGGGGCCATTCGACATGGTGCCGGCGCCATTAACGGGGTGATGAATTATATCCCCAAAACCGGAACCCAGAATCCAGGCGGATTTGCCAGTGTCGAATACGGGGGCAAGGAAAACCTCTATCGGGCAGAAACAGGATACGGTACGGCGTTCGGGCCGGGAAGGGATCTGTATCTCTATGCCGGGGTGTTTGACGCCCAGGGGTTTGTGGATGATTATTCCGCCAGGGGATATGACTGGAATCCTGACTTGAAAATTGATCCTTCCACCCGGGTTCACGGCCAGAAACGTCCCGGGGTAAGGATGTCGGCCTACCTGAACCAAGGGGAGCTGAGCTGGAACACCTTTTACCAGGAAATCACCCCCTCCTCCAATGCCGATGCCTATACCAAGGCCCAGTATTTCCACTCTGCCGTATTCGGCACCCGGCCCAAAATCACCCATTCCTTTTCCCGTCAGGAGGAGCTGGAGGTTTCCGCCGGTCTGACCCTGATGGAACACGGCCGGGAAGAACTGCCGGAAAGCTGGAATCAGGCGGACAGCGGAGGATCAGAAGCCCATGTCAACCTGGAAACTATTTTCAGAACCACCCGGTTTGACGGGCATCGACTGGCCCTGGGCACACTCATGGGGTACAGACGCTTTAACCAGAAGGAGCAGTATTTTCAGTCGGACTACGATGAAAATTTTGAGGCTGTCAATATGCGCTGGAAGGAATGGAGTCTCTTTGCAGAGGACCAGTACGAGATCCTTGACAACCTGATAATTACGGCCGGAGTCCGGTATGATTATGAACTCCATGATGACAGGGATTACCAGGCATGCGAGGAGAGCATGGACAATTTGTCCTATAGAATCACGGCTGCCATGGCCCTGGATAAGAATATGGTTATTAAAGCCGATTATCAGCAGGGATTTCGTACGCCGGATGCCAATTATTACGCCACAATCGGCAGCCTGAACCAAAAAGCCAATAAGATCGGCCAGGGCAATGTGTATGCATTAAAACCCGAAACCATGGATTCCTGGTCTCTTTCCCTTATAAACGAGATGCTCGGCCGCAAACTGCATACGGAACTCACCGGATTCTATAACCAATACCATGATTTGCTCAAATGGGGAAATTACAAAGATGTCCTGGCACCCGGCGTATATGCAGACCTGGAAAGCGGATACGGTGCCGACAGTCTCTACGGATTTCTCAACACACCCCAAGGGGTCAGGACCTGGGGAATGGAATCCTCCTGTATGGCGCGTATTCTTGACAATACCGAGGTCAAAGCCTCCTATACCTATACCCGCACCAGTGAAGAGGCGGCCAATACCTATCCATACCCCCGCCACATGGGCAAGCTGGGGCTGGGGCAGTATTTCTTCGGCCAGGACCTTTATGTGAATCTGGCGGCAGTCTATCACCAGGGAAAAGGATGGTCCCGAGATCAGGAAAGTTTTCTGACAGCCCGCAACCGGATACAGGTGGACGGGTCGGCTGCCTATCAGCTCACCCAAAACCTGCGGGTCAAAGTTTTGATTCAAAATCTCTTTAAAGAGGATGTGCCCCCTGCCGTAAACTATATTCCCCGGGAAGGGGGCCTGGGTTATGCACACAGATTCTGGTACCTTTCCCTTGACTATAAATTTTAAGACAAGGGGGGGCATTGTTGAAAGTTTCGGCCTTGCCGGTGGCAAGAGCCTTGCTGCAAATACACAGATTTTTTTATACTTGTGTTGACAAAAAGTGTCGGAGCATCCTAATATATACGATAATTAAATCAAACCAAGCCGATACCGTTTATAAACCTTTGCATAGAAATATTATCAGTCTATTCCATTTTTTGTCCCCTGTCCTGATTCGATGCTTTTTTGCATCCATGCTGGGCGTTATCCTTATCTTTTTTCCGTTTGGGGCCAAAGATGCCCGAGCAGAGTCCTTCACTTGTGAGCAGATCAAGGCCGCCATGCTCATCAAATTTACAGATTTTATCGCATGGCCTGAAACGGCATTTGAAAAAACACCCGGAAATTTTGTGATCGGTATTTTGGGGGACCCCCGGATCTTCAATCTGCTTTCTCCTTTAAGCGGGAAAAAAATCCAGGGCCGGTCCCTGAATGTGATCCGTCTGGAAGAGTGGAATCCTCCTGGACAAACCATCCAAATGCTCTACATGGACAGCGATGCAGTTGAAAAATGGGAGAAAGAGATTAGAGCTGATGATCGGAGAGGCATATTGACCGTGTCGGATTCCCCCGGCTTTCTGGAAACCGGGGGAATGCTGAGGTTTACTACAAAACCCAGCGGTCAGATCGGGTTTGCTGTGAACAGAACGGTTCAGCAGCGTTCAAAACTTGTTTTCAGTGCTGCATTACTCAGGCTGGCCGAGATTCGGCAGTTTGATAAGGAGGCTGTGGAATGAAAAAATATACACAGAATTTCTTTTCAAAATTGTCCCTCCAGTCCAAACAATCCCTGGTCATCATCAGCACAGCCGTGATTTGCATTGTTTTCGCCTGCTCCACCTTTTTTTTTAATGACCTGATTTTCACGCGCAAGAATTTTGAGCGGGAAGTCGGGGTCCTTATGGAATTAATACAGATAAACAGCGTGGCCCCCCTTTATTTCGAGGACCCGGCTGCGGCGACAGAGGTTCTCTCCTCATTGAAGGCAAGCGCCGATATTGTTGCTGCAGCCGCTTTGTACACGGCTGATAAAATTTTGTTTGCCAGCTATGTAAGGGACACCGATAAACAGAGCGAATTTATTTTCCCGCAATCGCCCCTGTTGGAGAACGAACGTCCCATGGTTGCAAAGAAAAGTCAGATAGGGCAGGTCATATTCAAGGGAGAAATCATCGGTTACCTGTATTTCCTCAATGACCTGGCCCGGTATAACCGCCTGCTGCTCTGGTACACCACCCTGACCCTTATGATTACGGTGGTCGCAGTATTGATCGCTGTGTTCATGTCTTCCTATCTGAAGCGATGGGTGCTCGGCCCGGTGTTTCACCTGCTCAAAATCGTAAAACAGATATCCGTGAAAAAAGATTTTTCCATAAGGGCGGAAGCGTTTTATGTTGATGAGATCGGGGAGCTGATCCAGGGGTTCAACGAAATGATTGAGAAAATTCAGCGCAGGGACCATGAACTGGACCGTCAGCGAAGGACATTGGAGAAGAATGTAGAAGAACGGACAATCGATCTGGTCCAGGCCAATGCACAGCTGATCCGTTTGAACCAGGACCTGATGACCGCCAAGAAGCGGGCGGAAAAGGCCAATTCCGCCAAAAGCAATTTTCTCGCCAGCATGAGCCATGAACTCAGGACACCTTTGAACGGCATTCTGGGGTATTCCCAGTTGTTTAAAAAATTTGACACCCATCTGGATGATGAAGAAAAAGAGCGTATGACCGTGATCCAACAATGCGGAGAACATCTGCTGGAGATGATCAACGATATTCTGGACCTGTCCAAGGTGGAGGCCGGGAAAATGGAAATCCAGGCACGAACCTTTTTTCTGGCGGACTTTGTCCGGACCACCATTGCCATTGCCCGGTCCAGGGCCCAGGAAAAAGGGCTGAAACTTGTCAGTCAGGTTTATGAAGAGAGCCGGACCTGTGTTACAGGGGATGACCATCGGATCCGCCAGGTGTTGTTGAACCTGCTCTCCAATGCGGTGAAGTTCACCAGCCAGGGCAGCATTATCCTCATGGCAACACTTGTTGAAAACGGCTGTACCAGGTTTTCCGTTGAAGATACGGGTATGGGAATTCCAGAGCAGGCACTGGGGAAAATTTTTGATGCCTTTACCCAGATCGGGGAGGTTCATCAAAAATCAGAAGGCACTGGTCTCGGGCTTGCTATCAGCCGGAAGCTGGTTCACCTCATGGGAGGGGAAATCCATGTAAAAAGCCGGTTGGGCAAGGGGAGCCGGTTCTGGTTTGATCTTCCCCTGGACAGGACGGAAGTCCGGGAGGTTCAGGAAGCAGGACGTTTCGATTTTAATACCATAACCGGGTATCATCGCTGCGACGGTAGCACAGAACCCATTCAGGTTCTTGTTGTGGATGATATCCCCAACAACCGCTCTATTTTGATTGATATATTGAATTCAACAGGGTTTAAAACCCTGGAGGCTGCCAATGGGCAAGAGGCAATTGAGGCCTGTTCCCGTCAGCAGTTTGATCTGGTCTTGATGGATCTGGTCATGCCGGTTATGGATGGGATTGAGGCCACTGGCAAAATCCTTGCCCAGGCCAGGGGGGGGGTGCCCAAAATTATTGCCGTTTCAGCCAGTACCAATACAGGAAAGGATGACCAGGCACGGGAGGCCGGCTGTGTCTGTCTGATTACAAAACCCCTTGAGCTGGGAAACTTCTTCAAGACCCTTGAAAAAGAACTGGACCTGGTTTGGGAAAGAAGTGTGCCCGGGGCCTCAGGCATGGAGGAACGTCCTCCGGACAAGGAGGCAGACACTCTCCAAACAATGGCAGCCGACGGGGATATTGCTGCCATTCTGGAATGGTGTGCCAGGACATCCAGGGCCGAGGTTCCGTATAAACCCTTTGCCCGGCGGATAGAACGGCTGGCCAGGCAGTTTAGAATCAATGAGATTAAAGGGGTTGTCACCCCTGATTAAAGAGGAGAATGATATGAAAACCATACTCGTTGTTGATGACAATCCCGCTAATATCGGTCTTTTGTTTGATTGCCTTAACCACG
>JAHIVS010000458.1 GCA_018816605.1 Pseudomonadota bacterium | reverse complement strand
CTCAACCGGGTCCATTGCCTGCGGGTCCACCCTGGGAGTGGTCATTCCCCCGTCTGTGGTCCTGATCATTATCGGGCTTTCCACGGAACAATCCATTGCCAAGCTTTTTTACGGGGGGCTGGGGGCCGGCATTCTGCTGGCCCTGCTGCTCACCCTGACCGTCTATGTGCTGTGCAGCTTCTACCCTGCCTGGGGACCTGTCGGGGAAAAAACCGGTTTCAAGGCAAAGATCGTCTCCCTTGCCGGTGCCGTTGAAATGCTCATTTTATTTGCGGTTGTCATGCTGGGCCTATATTTCGGGTTGTTCACCCCCACCGAAGCCGGCGCTGTCGGCTCCTTTTTTGCCGTTGCCATTGCCCTGGTCCAGAAAAAACTTTCCTGGACCGATTTTTATAATTCTATTTTTGACACCTTGAAAATTTCCTGCATGGTGATCGTTATTATTACCGGAGCCATGATTTTCGGGCGATTTCTGGCCATTACCCGTATCCCCTTTGACATTGCCGACTGGGTGGTTACCCTTCCCTTTTCAAAGGTGACCATTATGGCCATCATTTTTACCATCTATATCATCGGAGGGGCGGTCATGGATGCCCTGGCCCTGCTGCTCATCACCATTCCCATTTTCTTTCCCGTAGCTATGGAACTGGGGTATGACCCCATCTGGTTCGGGGTTACCATTACCATTGTGACCACACTGGGAGCGGTCACCCCGCCCGTGGGCGCCACCACCTATGTGGTGGGGGGAATGGCAAAGGATGTGCCACTTGAACGTGTATTTAAGGGCGTGGCCTGTTTTTTACCGGCCTATATCGTCTGTATTATTTTAATGATGCTTTTCCCCAAAGTGGTCCTGTTTTTACCGGGCCTCTTATAAATGGGGTAAACGGAGTCACGGGGTCAGGCTTGGGAAGTTGGGTTATTGAAACAATAACCCAACTTCCCAAGCCTGACCCCAAACACAAACAAAAAAGGAGATAAACCGTGCGGTTACCCAGGTTTGAATATTTAGGACCCGAGACCCTTGAAGGGGCCCTTGACCTTATGGCCACCCACGGGGATGGCGCAAAAATCCTGGCAGGGGGGACAGACCTTCTGGTCCGGATGAAAAAAGGACTTGTCCGTCCCGAAACCCTCATCAGCCTCAAGGCCCTGGATGAATTGGTTTATATTAAAGAAGAAACAAGGCAGGAAAAGGACTGCCTTGTTATCGGCGCTAAAACCCCCATTGCCGACATCATCGCATCCGATCTGGTTCAGAAAAATGCCCCTGCCCTGGCCCAGGCCTGTGAGCGCATCGGAGCCGTTACCCTCCAGCATTATGTGGGAACCATTGCCGGCAACATTCTCCAGGACAATAGGTGCCAGCACTACAACCAGTCCCAATTCCACCGGTCCGGACGGGGGGCCTGCCACAAGGACGGCGGAAAAATCTGTTATGCAAGGGACAACTCCGACCGGTGCAACTCCACCTGCCAGTCGGACGGAGCTGCCGCCCTCATGGCCCTGAACGCCAGCATCACCCTTCACAGAAAAGGCGGCCAGCGCCAGGTGGACCTGGCCGATTTTTATACCAATGACGGAATTACACCCTTTGCCATTGAACCCCATGAACTTCTCACCCAAATTTGCATCCCCCTCCAGGGGGGTCACAGTGCCTACAAACGCCTTTCCTACCGGTCGGCCATCGATTACCCTTTGGTCTGCGCAGGGGTTATTCTGATCCCGTCTCCATCTTCATTAACCCACATCAGCCAGGCCAGAATTGTCGTGGGTGCCATGGGCAGATCCCCCCTTTATATGGCCGCGGCATCGGCTTCTTTGAAAGGCAAAAAACTTGACGATACCCAGGCCTTTCAAAGTGCTGGGAACGCTGCCATGGACACGGCCGCAACCTTTGGGGTCCACAATGTCGGGTCCACCCTTGAATACCGGTGTGCCATGGCGGCCCAAATGGTGTTCCAGGCCTTGACCCAGGCAGGTAAAGCTGCCACCCTGTCCATGGAAAAAACAACAAAGGCAGAGTAAGAAAACAGGAGTGCAATGAATGGATAAAATTGAGATCCGCCTAACCATAAATGAAACCCCCTGTCAGGTGAGGGTTTTGCCCAATGATACCCTTTTGGAAGTATTGCGCAACCAACTGGATCTGACCGGATCAAAGGAAGGATGTGATGAAGGGGTGTGCGGGTCCTGCACCGTGCACATGAACGGCAAACCGGTCCGGTCCTGCCTGACCCTGGCTCTGGAGGCACAAGGAACAAAAATCAAAACCGTGGAGGGACTTGCCAAAGGAGAAACCTTGTCAGACCTTCAGCAGTCGTTCATTGACCACGGGGCTGTCCAGTGCGGGTTCTGCACCCCGGGTATGCTCATGGCAGGGGATGCATTGCTGTCAGTTACGCCCAATCCTGATGAAAAAACCATCCGTAAGGCCCTGTCCGGAAACATCTGCCGGTGTACGGGGTATGCCAAAATCGTAACGGCCGTGGCCCATGCGGGCAATTCCCAGGATCAGTGTCCGGATTGCCGGACCCAAAAGCCGAATCTGCAGGAAAAGGAGTAGCCATGTCTGATTATGCCATTATAGGAAAAAGGATGCCCCGGGTGGATTCCAGGGCCAAGGTTATGGGAAAGGCAAAGTTTACCGCTGACCTGAATCTGCCCAATATGCTGGTGGGAAAAATAAAAAGAAGCCCCCATGCCCATGCCCGGATCATCAGAATAGACACCTCCAAGGCCGAGGCCCTGCCCGGCGTCTTGTCCGTGGTCACGGGCAAGGACACGACAGGCGTCAAGTGGGGGGTATTTGCCTATACAAGGGACCAGCAGTTTATCCAGACGGACAAGGCGCGGTATATCGGAGACGAGGTGGCAGGAGTCGCCGCCGTTGACGAAGAGACCGCCCTAAAAGCCCTGGATCTCATCCAGGTGGAATACGAAATTCTGCCCCCTGTGTTTGATCCCATGGAAGCCATGACCATGGAAACAGAGCTCATCCACACACAATTTCCCAACAACATCAATATCCATGTGAACATTGATACGGGCCAGGTGGATGAAAACTTTAAAAAGGCCTATTATATCCGGGAAGACACCTTTACGGCACCGGAAGAGTCCTATTTCCAGGCCGAACCCTATGCGGTTGTGGCGCGCTTTGATTCCGACGACTGCCTGGAAGTCTGGTGCCCCAACGGCGGGCCCCACATGAAATCCAAACCCCTTTCCAATGCCTTCAAGATCCCCCTTCACAAGGTAAAGGTGAGGAAAATTGCCATCGGCGGCGCCTTTGGGGGGCGGTCGGAAATCTGCCCGGCCGACTATATCTGCGCCCTTCTTGCCAAAAAAACCGGGCGTCCCGTGAAAATCAAATTCACCCGGGAAGAAAACACCATTGCCACCCGCCAGGGCCATGCCATGATCACCACCCACAAAACAGGGGTGGACCGGCAGGGACGGGTCCTGGCCCGGG
>JAHIVS010000690.1 GCA_018816605.1 Pseudomonadota bacterium | reverse complement strand
TATCTAAGGAGGAATGAGATAGAAATGCTTTCATAGTATTCCTTGAATTTTTTTATTAGGATTTGTAAGTTACAATCTTGAAAAGATTTATCAAGAATAAAAGGGCTTGTAAAGAATATTTCAGGTTTTACGATCAGACTTAGTAACTTTTCTTTAAAAGGAACGAATCAACTCTACTTGCGTCAATATGACTTCAAATTTTATCGGAAAATACTTATGATTTGCACTGGTATCTTTGATATTTCACCCTGTGGACTATGTCTATTTATGTAGCCAGTTTTTTTTGTTGCGAGTTTCACCCCGCCTGACCCGGCAGGACCCCGCCCCTATTTTTTAAAATAGTACCCCGCCACCTTTCGAACCAGTTTATCATAGACCTGAGGAGGTATCAGGTCTATGAAGAAACGAACCCGAAGGCGCAGGTGTAAAAACTGCGATGATCTATACAAACCCGACCCCCGCCATTTAAAAAGCCAAAAATTCTGCCGTAAACCGGCATGCAAAGTGGCCAGCAAAAAACACAGTCAGCAGAAATGGCTGCATAAGCCAAAGAACCGAGATTACTTTTCAGGATCGGAACATGTGACCCGTGTCCAGCAATGGCGCCAGGATAATCCCGGCTATAGGAAGCGGCAAAAAACCTCAAAAACGCCCCCCTTAATTGACGATGCGTTACAAGAGATGAAACCTGTTCAAACCCTTGCCAATAAAGAATCTTCGATGGATTTAATTCAGATTTCGTTACAAGATTTGATATCGGCCAAAACCCTTGTCTTTATTGGCTTTGACCCTCACCTTAACAAAAATGCGTTACAAGAGATTATTGATGCCACGGCCCAGGAAGCTGTAGAATTGACACCAGATATTCTGAAGAAACTGACCAAAAGGAGGAGGTGGCAACATGGGCAAACGATTTTCTTCAAAGGAACTGTATGAATTACGAAATTCGATACCCGTTCATGTGTTGATCGAAACGGAACTGGGCATTCCGACCAAAATCAGCGAAGGGGTGTTCCGTTTTTTGTGCCCTCTATGCAATGAGTTCCAGACGGCCGTTAATCCCAGAACAAATCTGAGCAGGTGTTTTCGATGTGAAAAGAATTTTAATACCATCGACATGGTAATGACCTGTCGCAGAATTGGCTTTATCGACAGCGTAAAATATCTTCAGACAATTTTGAGTTCAAGTGGACCTGGCCATGAAGTCTGATCAGAAAACAAAGCCGAATACATATTCTTATCGGCGATGTCGGGTGCCGACAGAATTGATGCCACCGTCCGGCCATCCACTGATGGAAATTTTCCAGCGGTATCTGGATTATTACAGGCATCAAATCCGTGATGGGCTAAATACACCAATGTTGCGGCAGATACTGACGAGCTTGGATTTTCATCTTCAGAAATCAAGCATCCTGTTGAATGAAATATCCATACAACAGGTCGATCAATTTCTGGCCCTGTATAATACCAATTATTCTACCCGTACTGCCAGAACGAACCGGTCATATCTTCGGCAGTTTTTGAAGTATATTTACCTGGGCGGGCATATCAAAAAAGATATCTCTTCTCTTGTGGTAAGCCCTCCAGAGTTTGCACGATCAAAACCCCCCAAATTTTTGCGCCCTCATGAAGTGCAGCGACTGTTTAAGTTCATGAATCTGTCAACGGCAAAAGACCTTCGTATTTATGCGGCCATACACCTGGCGTATTACTTGGGATTGAGGCCCGTAGAAATCAGCTCACTCACCCTCGATGACGTCTCATTCAGGCAAAAAGAGATTTTCATTCGTTCAAGAAAAAATTACAGTCCTGCTCATCTTCCAGTCCCAGACAATGTGATCAAAGCCATCATTGCTTATCTTGTTGGCGGGAGGCCGGAAACTCAATCCCGAACCTTGTTTTTACAGTTAGTACCGCCTTATAAACCGGTCAGCAGAGGCGATATCCCCCGTCATATACGAGAATGCATGGTGGACAACAATCTTCGGGCAAGTACATATTGGCTGAGGCACTCTTATGCCCAGAATCTGCTGGAGTCCGGTGCGTCCATTTATGAGATCAAGGAAATGATGGGCCATAAAAGTATCGGGTCAACCCAAAAATATCTGAGCATTCACATCAATCTGATGCGGGAGGTTATCCTTGATGAAACGCTTTAAAAGCTTTCTGGCCGAACAGATGGAAGATTTTATCGAATACCGTCTTCAACTGGGATATTCAGACAGAATGCTGATCTACAGTCTTAAGATTCTTGATCAATATGTGCGCAAGAAAGACGCAGGGTGGGCATCATTTGATCCGTTGTTCTTCATCAGGTTCAGGGCGAGCCTTGATCATGAAAGCCGTTCCATAAACATGGTTTTTCGGATGCTGAAAATGTTTTTTAACTTTCTTGTCCGCAGGGATCATGTCCAGGGAAATCCATTGGGTGAAATTGCTGAACTAAAGGAAAACCAGACTATTCCTTTTATCTTTTCTCCGGAAGAAACAGATCTGCTTTTGAAGGCGTTAATCAAGATGATACGCACAACCGGAGCATATTACCTGAATGATTTCAGCGTCTATATCGCTTTTTTATTAATGGCCCGATGCGGGCTGAGAGTATCAGAGACAATCAATTTGCAGAAAGTCAACTACAGGTCTGAGGAAAAGACTATCTATATCGAAAAAACAAAATTCAAAAAAGACCGCTTGATCCCAATACCAAAGGATGTCTGCTGTGAAATCAATAATCTGATCAACGTTCGTCGGGTACTCATTGAGAAGGATAACAATCCGCTGCTGCTGGTGAGAAGAGATAAAACAGGATTTTCATGGATAGCTTTGCATCGGCGATTTAAAAAAGCTCTAAACCATATCCATTTTAATGAATCCAGAAAAGTAATTGGTTCTACAAATTTTTGTGGCCCGACACACCATAGCCTTCGCCATTCGTTTGCTGTAAATACGCTGAAACGCATTAAACAGCAGGGGAAATTTCCTCAAAATGCTTTACCGGTGCTGGCAGTTTACATGGGGCACAGCGAATACAAATATACAACCAAATACCTGAGGGTGCTGGATGCGGAGCATCGCCGCCAGATATTTGATTTTTCGATGTTAAGGAGCGAGGATGTATGAGATTGTCCAGCTGTCTGCATCAGTATTTTTATGAATACCTGCCTCGGATAAAAGGGACCAGTGAACAAAGCATCAAAGCTTATCGGCAGACCTTTTCTTTATTCCTGTATTTTCTGGCGGGTTATCATTCAATCAAAATCAAGTCTTTGAAAATCGAACATTTAACGGTTGATGCAGTGCTTGCCTTTCTGCACTACCTGGAAACAGATCGAAAAAATATCGTTCAGACCCGAAACAACCGCCTGGCCGTTATCAAGTCACTGGCCAAGATGATCCGATTCATGTATCCGGACAAAAAACGAATCGCGGAAGTTCTCCTGACCATCCCGCAGAAAAGGGCTCAAAAAAAGGTGATGGGATTTTTATACCCGGAAGAGATCATGAAAGTCTTCAGTGCCGTCGATCTGAAAAAGAAGGAAGGCATGAGGGATTTTACCATCCTCCATCTGCTTTATGACTCGGGTGCCCGGGCCAGTGAGATTGCCACAGTGGAGTTTGATTATTTTGATCCTAAAAACGAAACCATTGCAGTTCTGAGTAAAGGAAACAGGTACCGGTTGATTAATCTATGCCCCAGAACCGCATCTTTGATCTCGGATTACATTATTAATCACCGAGTAGATCCCATCAACTTATTTGCCCACCGATTGTTTATCAACCAGCGGAAGCGGGGAATGACCCGGCATGGTATCAACAAAATTTGCCGGAAATACCTGACCAAAGCATTGCCGGAAAAGCGGCTGAAAGGCATGAGTCCGGCTCACTGTTTTAGGCACTCTTGTGCGGTCAATATGGTAACCTCAGGGGCACCTGTCTCGGATATCAAAAATCGTCTTGGCCACCAAAGTGTTGAATCAACAATGATCTATCTACAGCTGGATCTGTCAAAAAAACGGGAAATCCAGAAGAAGCTCATTGAGTACATGCAATCTAAAATAAATCAAGACAAGAAAATTGATGAGCTGATTGATTGGGAGAACAATGCTGAAATCCTTGCCTGGCTTGACAGTTTGTAAATAGTGAAACGGATTTTGCCAGACACAGTGACCTATGTAGTAAAGCAAAAGATTATGTTGCCAGTAGTTTTGATAAATTTTAAAATCTTCGTTAAGCACTTGAATTTAAAAGGAATATTCATTTGCAAGGCCGGGATTAAAATCTGTTTAAAATTCAAACGGTTAGGGCCACTCGCAACATAAGTCTATAACGAAACTCCCCAAACGCCTGGTTTAAATGGGTGGGCTACTTAATAATTGGACTTTTAACCGTGAACATCTGCGGCTTGTCCATGTCTATGCCCAGGGTAAGGGAAAGGGCCAGACAAATAC
>JAHIVS010000457.1 GCA_018816605.1 Pseudomonadota bacterium | reverse complement strand
CCGTTTTCCATGGAAAAAGATTTCCATGCCTGATTCGTTTCTATAATCACACCCTTTTCATCAAGAACGGCAATGTGTGCAGACACTGAATTAAAAATATTACTGAGCAGCTCATTGTAAAATGCAAATTGATTGTCCCTGTTCATGAGATTCACCCAACTTCAATATACGTTATTACCACTTGTTTAACCTGAATCTTCGATTACTGCAAATATCACTATTGTTTTTTTCACAGGGGTATGCGGAAACTTCAGAGACTGCTCTGCTTTTTTGATACATGGTTTGCACCGGCTTCTTCGATTGAGACCGCCAAGGCCAGTTTCGGCCGGGGAAGATATGGCCACCTGTAACCTTAATAATGGGGAGGTTTTTCATTTGCCGGGGCATCAATTCTGGCCGTAAATTCTGAAAATTCCTTTCCCTGATTAACCAGGGCGGCACAGATGGCGGAAAGCCTCTGAATTTGTGTTTGCTGTGCACAAATCACATCATTTAGATCCTTGATGGTTTGTTCCTGGAACGCAAGTTTCATTTCAATTTTTACCAGACGGTCTTCATTCATTTTTTAAAATTTCCTTCCAGGCCATGGCCAGGGTTATACAGATGTTAACTCAACTTTCGGACATCTGCTTTGGAGGAACGGATCATGCTTTTTTTTCTTGTACTTTTGATCAACATTTCAGTATCAGACTGAACAAAGTGCAATAAAGAAAGCCTGACCCCACGTAAAAAGCAACCAACTCCGAAAACCGAGATCTTAATCTTCCGGATTCCCGGAAGTCATTTTTTCCCAAGCCAGATGGTGTGCCGGCTGCCTTTTCCCGATTTCCGGGCTCTCACACAGACAGTTTCGGTCTTAAACCCGGCAAGGGTCAGGCGCCGGGTAAACGCCGGGTCAGCGCCCGAGGACCAGACCGCCAGGATGCCGCCCGGTCTAAGGGCATCAAAAGAGGATTTCAGACCCGAGAGTCCATAGAGACGGTCATTGGCTTTCCGGGTAAGCCCGGCAGGTCCGTTGTCCACATCCAGCACGATTGCATCCCAGGCTGATTTCTTATGACAAATGATTTTTACCACATCTTCTTCTTCCACACTCACCCGGGGATCATCCAGGGGCATACCCGAAAGGTGCCCCAGATGTTCCCGGTTCCACCTGACCACTGCCGGAATCAGTTCAGATACCAGTATGTGTGTATCCGGTCCGGATTGTTCCAGGGCCGCAGCCAGGGTGTAGCCCATACCCAAGCCCCCGATGAGAATCTCCCACTTATTTTTTGGATTCAGCCGGCTGCAGGTAAGCTGGGCCAGTGCATCTTCAGAGCCATGGATGCGGCTGTTCATCAGCTCTGTCCCTGCTGTCCGGATGGAAAATTCCAGGGCCCGCACCATCAATGTTACCTCGCCTTCATCACCCGGTACCTTGGCCCGGTCGATCTCCTTCCAGGGAATCATGGACTGCTCCTCATTAAATATCTAACCTTCGATTAATGGATTTAACCCCCAGGGTCAAGGAAAACCTTGGGACTCAACGTGGGGCCTTCCTTAAAAGTTTCCTATTATGAAAACAAAAAGGACAAAACAATCAGGCAGGCGTTTTCACAAAGAGATGAATACACAAAAATATTTTACCATAATAATAAGCAAAACTCAGACCTTAGAATAAATAGTTAAAACAATTAATTTTAACACCCCTTTCCGAACAAATTGAAATCAAGTTGACAAATAGAAAACAGTGGGTTATCCAATTCACAGGTTATTCATTCCAAAGCACGTGGCCGATACTTTAAACGTAAGGAGAGGTAAAAAATGGGAAAAAACATGTTTAGAAAAACAAGTTCACTTATCTGTATGGTGGTCCTTTTGACTGCCGGATTTACCCTGCCCGCATTTGCCGACACAATAAAATTCGGCCATGTGGCCCCCCCCTTCCATGGACAGGCAAAGGGAGTTGATGCCTTTGCCGCCTATGTAAAGGAAAAAACAAATGGCAAAATCGACATTGCCACCTTTCCTGCAGGTCAGCTGGGGGCGGAACGCTCCATGGCCGAACAGGTCCAGTCCGGCACCCTTCAGATAGCATCCATTACCACTGCCGTGCTCCAGAACTTTGTTCCCCAGTGTGCCATTCTGGACATGCCCTTTATTTTCCCGGACCGGAAAACCGCCTACGCCACCCTGGATGATCCCAAGGTCCAGGAAAAAATTTTTTCCTATTTCCCCCAAAAGGGCTTTGTGGCCATTGGCTGGACGGAAAACGAAATCCGGGATTTTACCAACAACAAACGCCCCGTCCGCACCCCTGAAGACATCAAGGGCCTGAAGGTCAGGGTCATGAACTCTCCGGTATACCTGGACACCTTTAAGCAGCTGGGCGCCTCTCCGGTGGCCATTCCCTTTCCGGAAACCTATAATGCCCTCCAGACCGGCGTGATTGATGCCCAGGAAAACCCCATTCTGACCTCGGTTCTCATGAAATTCACCGAAGTAACCAAATTTGTGACCCGGACCCAGCACTGCCTCACCGAATGCATCATCGTTGTGGGAACAGATTATTGGGAAAGTTTGTCAGATGCGGAAAAACAAATTTTCCGGGACGCCTCAAAAATAGCCATTGACACCAACCGAACTGTCAATGCAGGCCTCCATGATGCATTGCCCAAAACCAATATTTCCATTGCACAATTTGCCAAAGACAATGGGATCGATATCATTGACCTGACCCCGGAAGAGCGGGAGGCTTTCAGAATTGCCATGACCCCGGTATGGAACAAGTACCGTGAAAAAATAGGCAATGACATCTTTGATTTCATGCTGGAAAGCATCAAGGCCCACCAGCAATAACCATGCAATTAAAATCGTCGGATTAACACAAAAGGGACAGGCCCGATAAACATTTTTTTGGCCTGTCCCCCTGGGGGAGACTTACACTTGCAGCGGATCTATGACATCATCGACCGGATTGAAAACCTGACCCTGGTATGGACCATCCTGGGTCTTGCCCTTATCGGATTTATCCAGGTCATCAGCCGGTACCTGTTTAATTACAGCTTTACCTGGTTTGAAGAGCTGGGAAGATATCTCGGGGTTTTAATCGCCTTTCTCGGGGCCAGTCTGGGCGTTAAGACCGGCACCCATTTTACCATGGATCTGATCGTATCCCACCTGAAGCATCCCTGGCAGCAACTGACCAAGCTTTTTACCGCCTGTCTGTCGGCCCTGTTCTTTTTTGTCGTGGCCTGGTATTCCTGGCACCTTGTGGCAAGGATGCACGGGTATGGAACCACCTCCCCCACCATGCAGATCCCCATGTACGTTGCCTATCTGCCGGTCCCTGTTTTCTCTGGATTCATGGGAATCCGATTTTTGATCAAAGCCCTGGGATTTGCCAAAAAAATATCCCCGCACACACCGGAGGTGATATAGGTGATACTGACCATCTGCACAAGCTTTGCCCTGCTGCTTTTTTTAGGCGTACCCATTGCCGTGATCCTGGGGGTCACCACCATGATCTCTCTGGTCTTTTTTTCCTCCACCCCTTTGCAAATCATTTCCCAGCAGCTGTTCAATGCCCTGGACAATTTTGTGCTCCTTGCCATCCCTTTTTTCATCCTGGCCGGGTCCATCATGACCCGGGGCGGGATTGCCAGAAAACTGATTGCCTTTGTCAATGCCCTGGTGGGGTGGTTTCCCGGCGGCCTGGCCATGGCAGGAATCCTGGCCTGCATCTTTTTTGCCGCCATTTCAGGTTCTTCCCCTGCCACGGTGGTGGCCATCGGCTCCATCATGATCCCGGCCCTGATCAAGGCGGGGTATGGGGAACGCTTTTCACTTGGCCTGATCACGGTATCCGGGTCATTGGGCATTGTCATCCCGCCCTCCATTCCCATGATCCTCTATTGCATGGTCATGAATGTCTCGGTGGCCCAGATGTTCATGGCAGGAATTTTGCCCGGACTGCTCATCGGCTTTTGCCTCATGGTCTACACCTTTTTCATTGCGAAAAAAAACGATTGGCGCATTGAAACCCATGCTTCCCTGTCCCAACTGATCCGCACGGCCAGGGAAGGGATCTGGGCATTATTGCTTCCTTTTATCGTCCTGGGCGGCATCTATTCGGGCATTTTCACCCCCACGGAAGCGGCTGCCGTGTCCGTGATCTACGCCCTGTTTGTTGAAATGTGTGTTTACAAGGAATTCAAATGGACGGATATCACCGAAATCTGCAGGGATGCCGCAGTCCTGTCCGCCTGCCTTCTCTTTATCCTGTCCTGCGCCATGACCTTTATCTGGCTTCTGACGGCTGAACAGATTCCCCACCACCTGGCCGAAATCATTATTCGGCATATCCACAGCCCCTGGATGTTTCTGCTCACAGTGAATATTTTATTTATCATCCTGGGATGTTTCATGGACGATGTATCTGCCATGCTGATCCTGGCGCCTTTGTTTCTAGAGACCCTGAACCGGTACGGCATTGACCTGGTCCACTTTGGCATCGTCATGGTGCTCAACATCCAGATGGGCATGCTGACCCCGCCCTTTGGGCTCAATCTCTTCGTCGCATCGGGCATTACCCGACAGCCCCTTGTAAAGATTGCCAGGGGGGTGGCGCCTTTTCTGGTCATCATGCTGTTGTGCCTCATGCTGGTGACCTATATCCCCTGGATCGCACTGGCACTGCCCAGATGGCTATTATAGACAGTCTGACCCAACACTTAAAATAAAAGCGATGATTCACATGACACAAATAACCCATGAGATCAAAAACCAACTGGTTCATATTGTCACACAAAAGCGGTATTTGGACCGAAAGGAAGAACTGGCCTGTTATGCCTATGACGCTTTCTGGGAAGAGGCCATGCCCCATGCTGTAATCTTTCCGGAAACTGCAGTTGAGGTGTCCCGGATTTTAAAAATCGCCTCTGCCCATAAAATACCCGTCACGGCAAGGGGCGCCGGCACCTCCCTGTGCAGTGCATCCGTTCCTGTCCACCACGGGATTGTGCTCTGCTTTTCCAAGATGGACAAAATCGTTGAGGTCAACACGGCCGACCGGTACATCATTGTCCAGCCGGGGGTGATAAATGCGGAGGTTCAAAAGGCCCTGGCCCCTTTTGGGTTTTTCTATCCCCCGGATCCCGGCTCCATGAACATCGCCACCATCGGCGGCAATATTGCCCAGAACGCCGGCGGCCCCCGGTGTCTTAAATACGGGGTCACCATGGACTATGTCCTGGGCATGGAAGTGGTCCTGGCCTCGGGAGAAATTGTCAACTTTGGTTCCAGGAATGTAAAGGATGTGACCGGTTACAAACTGTCCTCCCTGTTCTGCGGGTCCGAAGGAACCCTGGGCCTTGTTACCCGGGCCATCCTGAAAGTGGTTCCAAAGCCTGAAAGCGTTCAAACCCTCATGGTCACCTTCAGGGACCTGGATGACACGGCAAAGGCCGTGAGCGATATTATCGGATCCGGCATCCTGCCGGCTGCCATGGAGCTCATGGACCGGTTCACCCTCAATGCCATTGAAGACAGTTTTGGTCTGGGCCTGGACCGCACGGCAGAAGGCACCCTGCTCATCGAGATTGACGGTATCAAGGAAGCCTGTGAACGGGAAATGGGCAAAATCATTGAACGCCTCAAGGCCAACAATGCCCTCCATATCCAGGAATCGTCAAATGATGCCGACAGGGAGCGGCTCTGGGCAGCCCGGAGATCTGCCTATGGCGTGTTTGCAAAGCTTGCGCCGGACATTGTGTCCGAAGACGTGACCGTGCCGGTCAGCCAAGTTCCTGAGATGGTCCGGAGGATCAAGCAGATCACCCAAAGTTACAACCTTACGGCCGGGGTTCTGGCCCATGCCGGAGACGGCAACATGCACCCCATGATTCCGGCGGACAGAAACAATACCCAAGAATGGTCACGGGTGGAAAAGGCCTTTGATGAGATATTTGCGGCAGCCGCAGATTTGGGCGGCACCCTGTCCGGTGAGCACGGCATCGGCCTTGCCAAGGCCCGCTACCTGCCCCTGGTCATGAACCAGGACAGTCGCAATCTCATGTCCCGGATAAAACAGGCCATTGACCCTGCCGGCATCTTAAATCCGGGAAAATTTGTATGAACGCCCCCATAAAACCACTCAAGAATTGCGGAAAATGCGGCCTGTGTCTTGGGGCCTGTCCTGTCTATAAGGTATTAAAAGAGGAACAGGCCTCCCCCAGGGCAAGACTCCAGCTGATCAAGGCCTTTGAAAACAGCACCCTTGAGGCTTCCCCCCTGCTCAAAGAGCTCATCTCCAAATGTCTGATGTGCGGGTCCTG
>JAHIVS010000746.1 GCA_018816605.1 Pseudomonadota bacterium | reverse complement strand
CTCTCGCGGTGTAGAAATAGAGTCTCCAACCTTGATCTGCTATCCGTTTAGGAATGGCTTGTATGGATGGGCAGCAGAAATCAGAATGTGGAATTCTGATACATACCAATGGGTGAAATTGAAAACTATCGCCGGGTTTGTAAATGAGGACGAGGGAAGTCCATACCAGGCTTGCGCGCAGACCTATATTGCCGGCAAATACGCCCTTTTTGGATATTTGGGCGATCAACCGGAATAAAAACAGGAGATTTCATCGCTATGTACGAAGAAAAGCAACTCGGAAGTTATTTCAGATATTTGCGAATGGGTTATGGAACAACAGAACTGGCTTATATCACAGGTTTATCTGAGGAAAAAATCTTTTCGCTCGATACCTATTTGCCAGTATTCAACATTGGTATGGTCGTAAGGTTGTCTTATGGGTTAGGGGTGGGATTGCGTGAAGTAATGAAAGCGTCACTCATGCCTATAAGCTTTATGGAATGTAATAACACTCAATTAGGAGGAGAACAATACATTGTCAGAAACGCGGACCTGGTTCGCTTTCTGGAGTGCGTTCCTGAAAACATCAAAAAAGCCAAAGAGGAACTTGAGGGCAGGGGATTCAGCGAGCTCACCAAGGAGATATCAGAAGTCGTGAAACAGCGTGCTGATGGGGAACTCGCCAGTGTAATTGTCAATCAATACATTGAAGATTCGACTCATCGAAAGGAATTGTTTTCTCAGGGGAGTGTATTTTGTGAAGCTGACTTCAAGACGTGTTTGCGATTTGCGGTAAGGAAAGCGGGTGGCCACAAACGGTTATGTAAAGTGGCCGGCGTTACTCCCCAAAATCTGGTGGGCTTGTTCACTCAGGAATTGGTCAACACCAATTTTATCGATGTGCTTCGTGCAGACAAAGCAGCTTCCCTGCGGGGCGAACTGGTTTCAATATACTGGAAAGCGGCTGAATATCAAACTGGCATCGTTTTGAATCCTCCTACACCTTACAAGAACAAAGAAATTGCAATCCAGTTGCGCCGGTGGACACAACCGGAAAAACTGTATGCAGACTGGCTCATGAATATCTACCGGCAGTTCCGGGGGCTGTTACCTGAACGCACAAGCTGGTTGTCTGAAATTCTGGATACCAGTAAGGCAGAAATAGATCAGTTGTGTGAAACACAAGATAAAGCATAAGGAATAGACCACCATTACAGTTAACAGGATCAGAATTTACAACGTGCCGGCGTTTACTTTTTGGAACACTAATATACCTACTGGAGCCGGTTAATTAAACAAGACAATACAAAGCCGCCTAACAAGCGGCTTTTATTTTTTCCAATCCCAAATATATTTTCTGAAAGGATTTATTCAATGGCAATCAAAATGTTTACTAAAGAGCACTGAAGTATGCCCATGTTCTGTAGTGATGGATGCAACCAACTGAACACTGAAATTATGAAAACAAAAATATTGATCTAGAAACGCCGGAAGAAGTATTTATAGTTCACAAAATAATTAACGCAGATAGGTTTTTTTAAAATAACCAGTAGTAATCCTATCGGTCAATATGTGGATCGAAGAAATTACAACCTGGCTCATCTCAGTTACTTTCTCTTGAGTTACAACAATTGAAGATTCACCATGAGAAAGTTTATTTCTAAGAAAAAGAAGGGTGCTTAACCAGGCCTTGTATGGATTTTCAGGCACGAACGACAAATTGAATCTTTCAAGAATTTTATTAAGTACTTTTAAATTAACATTCGACTCCGTTGGTATTTCCACTGGAATTATCATGTTTCTATCTAATTTATCTGCAATTGTTTCAATTAGCTGTACTTTTTTTCCAAAATCAACTCTAGGTTGATGCAGAAAGACAGACATATCTATTGCATGGGTAAGTAGATTAGGACAGATATCTGCGCTTGGAATATTTAATGAACTAATCTCATGAGCGTAGATTTCAAAACTTTCTGCCACAAACCCTTCCCAAAGTGAATACAAAATGGGAATGCTGTGTTTGATTAATAACTCTCGTTGCTTTTGTGACAGCGGATATAGAAAAGGTAAAGACTTAAGTATGGAAATTTCTCCAATTCTCCAATCTATTTCATGGTTAATTTTTTCTTCTAGACTAGTCATGGTTTTGGCTAATGAACAGAAAAAATCTTTTTAGAGATTCTAAGCCTATTCGCAATTCGGATTTTGTTGTTTGAAGCCGACCCCATATTGTTTTCAAAATCCACATCGGCTTTTAGAATTTCAATTCGAGTTGAGATTTGGTCTTTGCCTTTAGAACTATAAAAACCAATATTTTCAGCAATACCGATTGTTATCGCCTCAAAGAGACTTGTTGAAAACCCACCATTCTTACCTCGAAACACATCTTTTCCCAATTCAGCTAACAAAGCTATTACATGTAGAAATAAGTTTTCAACTTCATAATCAAACATATTTTCTTTAATTGTGTCGCGCATAAACTCAGTCATATGCACCGAAATATCTTGTTTAATGTTTTGATCATTCTTATATAATGAGGCAAAACGAAGCACCAACTCTTCCAGGTATAATTCAGCGCGTTGTTTTTCAGTTGGAGAAACAATACTTATAAATGTTATATTATTAGCAACCCTTTTTAGAAAGTTGTTAAAATCAGATGAAACTCCCCTGAAAATGCAATTTCGAATTTCTTGATCAGTCAAAGGGGAACCACCAGTGTTTAGGCGATTAAAAAGCTCATATCGCATATCAATTTTGCTATTCCATTTGATTACTTCAATTCGACATACAGACCGTTTAATATTTAATTGAAATTTTAATGGAAGTTCGTTACATTCATAGTCTGCGATTGCAGAAATTAACTCACCTTTTTCCAAAACCCAATTGTTCTTTTCTTCCGAACCCTTTAATATTCCGAAGAATGAAAAGACAGTGGACAGTCGCTGGAGCCCATCAACCAATTCCCACCTTCCATTCTGATCTTCTGCAACAAAAATGGGTGGAATTGGAATACCTAATAACAAAGATTCTATAAATCTTGTTTTTTGATAATCTGACCAGCGAAACAGTCTTTGAAATTCAGGGTCAATGATTATCTCTTGTCGCTCATACATACTCATTATTTCTCCAAAAGACATATCTAGCCTGTCGGTTGATAGACTATTGCGAGCGCCCAAAATTTCATCATCAAGCATTTGGTCAAATACAGGATTTTTCACGATTTCTCCAATCGTCTGATATTAATAATTGCTAGAATTCCAGGTTAAAAACAATTATCTTTATATATATTGCACTGGTGAAACCCAGTTCCCTTTTAGAACACCGCTCAGCTTCATGTGTCGGGTCGAAGCTTAAAGAGGAGGCTGACACTCTTGAGACTCTTATCCGCGGAGCTCATGCGGTATTTTTGGAAGAGTAATGGCCACCGATATTTATTGTAGCATTTATGGCTTTGGAGTGTCATGAGTAATACGATTAATTCGTGTGATTTAAAAATAGAAATTTGCGCCAAAGTGCGATCATACCAAAAAAACATAACTTCAATTTTGCCAGCCAAGAAATCACAGAAGATTTGGGAGGGTGCCCGGCAAAATTCCTGTTGAACACAAAGATATTCAACTCCGCAACCAGGCAGATATAACGCGCAGATCTTCCCTCCAAGTCACTGCAGATTTGCACTTAGATCGACATGAATTTCGTTTTCCACACGGAGATCGCACCAGCGAAACTGATGATCACGGAAGATCTGACAGAACCAGTTATGACCGGTGGGGTAATCAGGGTGTTGGAACTTCGAAGGAGAGATTTTTCCGGACTATGTGGAGGGTCCATTCAAACTTCTTTTGCACAGCCCATACCAAGTTGCTATACTTGTAAGAGATAATACGAGATCAAGGTTTGTTCATTTATTGCTTGATTATTTCGAGCGGAGCGCTGCCAACAGTTGAGATGAAACACGGAATGGACCACAAAGCCAGCAGGCGGGTGAGCAGATTCTTATGTTCCTGCTGCTATAGTCTGGAGTTTCGTCAAAAAAGTTACTATAATAAACAATCAACTAATTTAAACAAAATTATTAGCTGTGGTAAACGGATGATATCTTCAATATTAGATTAGCGTTGCTGATTATTAGCTAATTGTTGTGGTAATTGTGTTACTACTTTTCATTTAAATATCAGGAACGCGGTAAATAATTAAAAATGGAGAAAAAAATGGGACTTTCATTAAATGAGTTTTATGATTTAATTAAAAAAGGCATGGTTTTTTTGAAAACCGACTTTTCATGGGCTCAGTTAGAAGGCGCTGCTCTTGGTTATGAAGTATTCATAAACGCGTCTTTCAAGAATGCAAATTTAAAAAATGCTGATTTTTTATTGGGAGGATTAATTAATACCGACCTTTCTTATGCGGATATGGAAGGTGCGCGACTAATAGGAGCCAAATTAAGTGGTTCAAATTTATATAGAGCAAACCTTAATGGAGCAAAATATAGTAGCAGTACAATTTGGCCAGATAATTTTGATCCAATAGCCGCAGGGGCGGTTTTAGATAATGAACCTCCAAATTCGGACCCCGAATCTATCCTTGGGTTTATGAACCGAGGGGGGTATCCCAAAACCCACAAAGATTGGTAGAAAGATTATTTTACTTATTTCAAAACTCAACTTAATCATTATACTAATCGTAATAACTCTGCACCTTCTTTTTGCATCTATACAGAATACTCTCATTTGGTATTCTGTAAAAAAACTAATATCTCAGTTTACAGTAAGCCGTCGTATGAGGGGTCTTGTGTTTATTAGTGTGACGTAGTACCCCGTATGCTTGCTCCTGGGATAGTCTGAACAAAGCCGCCGATATTTATTTGTCCATTTATATGTTTTTAACCCTCAAACAAAGGAAGAACTTTAGTGGCACGGGTTAAGAAACTTGGTTCAACACTGAATCAATATAAGTTAAGATTTGTTTTACTATTATGGGAATAAGTTTTTTTTCTTGTTTTTGATTGTCTGGATTGGCATCAAACGGATCATTACTTAAATAATTCCATTCAATATTTGCAATTACTGATTCGACCAGTATGTTTATTTGACCGAGATTTCTAGATATATTTTTTATCCAGTTTTTTTCTTCCAAAATAATTTTGTATAAATCGTTGTTGTAATTGTTTAATTCGTCAATTGTTTTTTTCAAATCGTTATTCTCGAAAAACGGAATGGCTTTTCCATCAATTATTAATGGAGTAGAAAAGCCATCGATGAGAACTTCAATGATTTCAGTTTTGTCCTTAATTAGGTTAAGTAATCGGCTTAGGCTAATGATTATTGAAATTTGGTGCGGACCTTTTAATTGTTTACTCCAGTTATTCAATCCATAAAATATAGCAAAAACAGAGACTACTGAAATTAGTATTTTGAACAACTCAAACCATCCCTCAAAAACACAAAAACTTGGAAAAAAATATATACAGTTTGGCATGGTTACCTACTTTATCGATTTTTAGGATGGGTTAAATTAACACGCTTTTTAATATTCTCAGCCTAAGTCTCGAAGACAGACGGCTGCCTGAGGGCGAAAAGGAGGCGAGGAGTTCACTGGACTAAGGTTGTTGAGGAACGAATATTGCACACGCGCTAGTGTCCCCACTATGATAAATTATCCCAGTATTGTGTATTGCGTTTGTAATTTCAGTAATCTTTTGGGAGTTATTAAAACTATCAAGTAACTTATTTTTAACGCTTGAAACTGCTGTTTCAAACGCTTTATACAAGGGAAAAACGTATACTGTGTAGTAATTTGTCTGGCTATCGTATGAAATGTAGTCACCCATTTCTGTTTTGTATTCTAATTTAAAAAACCATGTTGTTGGCGATCTCTTATTTAAAGTAGTAGAGATCAACGAAAAATCATGTAACATTCCACAACGGAATTGATAAAACGCATCCTGCATTTGAGGAATTAACAAATTCATGTTTTGATTGCAAAAACCTTTGTACTTTTCATTGTTATTAGCTCCCAATGGGGGGCTAGCTATCGGATCATAATATGTTGTCAATAAATCTATGCCTGCCAAAATAGTTAGAATACCTGGCCAAATTGAAGTGTCTCCCTTCCCTTGATATATACCAGTACCCAAACACCTTTGAACATCTCTTCGCAATTGATGGAGAGAAAAGTTATATTCTTCATCAGGCTCTATGTCCGTGCTCTTAAATATTCTTTCAATATCTCCTGTTGAGATAATATCAGTGCTTCCTCTATATGGACATATCATGACATCACCCTTTCTTTTTGTTGTAATGTAATTGAAAACCAAATCTCAGAATTTGACCTTGATCCCCGCCTGCCCAACCATTATCATAGTCAACTGTAAAAAAATATATTCCGCTCTCAACTCTCAATTGGTGATATTCCAGTAAAATATAATTGTATAATGCCTGAATTTCAACGTCAAATTAACAACACGATGAATTAGTTCCATACATGCAATTGCAGTTTTCAAAAGGGGACGAAACGCATCGATGATAGATTTCCTGTTCAGAATTTCGGATATCTTCTCGGGTGTACGTTTAGTTTGCACATCTTATCAATTGACCATATCCGCAAATGCTTCGGACGAATCAGTACCCAACTCAATATTAGTCAAGAAGCGTGTGCTATTTTCCGATTAGCCTATTTCCTAACCAACCAGATGCACTTTTATATTCAAAAATATCTCCTTCTGTTCTATAACTGCTGCATATTGGCGCTGCAAATAAGCACTGTTCATGAAATCGTCGCAAGCCGTATCTGGTTTCCAGGTTCCTGGCTCTGCAACATCTTGCGCTACCAATTCGTAATTCACAAATATTCCATCAACCACAACATACCTCAACAGTCGACCATATTTATCTGTTTCGGAAGTATCTTTGTAAAGCTGAACTGTTTTTCCCATAACAAGGGATGAGTTCAGGGCTATTGCCGCGTCCGCGCCGGCTTCCCCGATCTCTGGTGTGTTCATCCCGATGTATCGGACTTTATAAGATTTGCCATCAATACGGACCCAAACCGTGTCACCATCAACGATCTTGGTCACAAGAGCGGTCTGCACACTGTTATCTGGAATGCAAGGGAAACTGTTCTCCGGGGTGGGGGTGTGTACTGCTGTGGTGGTGGGAATGTGCCGGCCAGCACCTAACTGGGCAGCACACCCGGACACCGACACCAATAAAACTACCAATAAAGCTGTTACCAGCAGTCTTTTCGTACACACAAGAAGGGTCGGAGGTACCCGATATAATCTACTGGACATTGGCCAACCTCGCTTCAAGAGTATCAATTACCAGTTGGCTCAGATTTTTTCTTTCTTCAACGCTCTGATTGGGTTCGGTAATAATGACCCACAAAGCGGTAGTTGCCAAAGGAACAAGGGACATAAATCCACATCTAAAATAATCTTCAAAATTGCTTTTTACTGCTTCGACCAACTCTGGCTTATTTTTGTTCGCCCATACTTCGACTTTAGATTTTATATCTTTATACATATCACCCTCTTTCTGAAGGAGGGCGATTGCTCACCCTCCTATCTCAACTGATTTTTTCAAACGGTCTATTTCTTTGCATACCTTCGAAGCAAACATGATTGCTTTTGCGTAAAGATCAGCAACCTCTGCTGGCTGTTCTCCGCAAGCCATCCAAACAACTTGCGCTGGCTTGATTTTGGTTTCCATGTACTGCCGGGGGTTATTTTTAAGTACCGTGACTCCGAAAGGATTGCCTTTGACCATGATTTCTACATACCCAGGAAAGTCCTTTGCGGCGATTCCGTCAAAAGCGTTAAGGGTTTTGCCGGTGACGACACTCTGATCTGAGGAATATTCGTCTTTGATAATTTGAACCAAAAACGGATTTACGCTCATACTGAACTCCTTCCGAGCAATCTTTCTCGAACATAATCACTGAAGGATTGGCCGGCAGCCTTCGCTGCACTGCGTATTTCTTCTTTCTCGGCCACTGTCAAACGCACCGTAACCTTTACTTCTCTCAGTTCATCAGGCGGGATGCCAGCTAAAACTTCTGCGAGGATGGCTTTTTCTTCCTCTGTGAACTGCACTCCGCTTGCAAAGACTTTCTGTAGCAAAAGATTGTATTGCTTTTGCCCTCGCGGAGATTTAGTGCTGAACAGCATTTGACAGGTAAGTGCTTCTGTTCCCAATTCGGGGGAACATTTTTTTATAAT
>JAHIVS010000456.1 GCA_018816605.1 Pseudomonadota bacterium | reverse complement strand
AAGGTTGTGGCCCTCAAAGGAAAAATTTACTTCCTTCATGCCGTATTTTTCCGCCAGTTTGCCAAATTCTGCTTCTGCTCCTCTGTGGCCGCCGCCATAGAAAATAGTTTGGGATGCATCACTCATGGTCTGTTCACTCCTTAGGTTTTGTCTTTTTTAGAAAATAGTATATTGTGCATCAATGCAAAAGAAAATTGTTTCATCATATAAAAAACGAAAAAAATAATCAATAAAGAACTGATGTCCACCCGGCGCCACAAGGGGGGGGGAACACCGAAAATCAGTTGATGGTGTAAGTGTTCCTGCCCGAATTCTTGGCAAGGTACAAGGCCTTGTCCGCAGATTGAATTAATTGGGTGGGCCCAAGGTCTGAAATGGGAAGCATGGTGCTCAGGCCGAAGCTGACCGTGACATGGTCTGCCGTGGGGGAGGCAATATGGTCGATTTTCAGGGCTTCTATGCTTTTGAGCATTCGTTGGATAATTTTTACGGCGCCGGCGTTATCGGTTTCCGGCAGGATGGCGGCAAATTCCTCCCCCCCGTACCGGGCAATGGTATCCATGTCCCTGAGAATGCTTTTTTCAAGTCCCTTGGCCACCCGTTTGAGGCAGTCATCCCCAACCACGTGTCCGTAGGCATCGTTAAAGGCCTTAAAATGATCAATGTCCGCAAGGATCAGAGACAAGGGTTTCTGTCTCCGGATTCCCCGCTGCCATTCCCGGGCAATGGTCTCATCAAAGAAGCGTCTGTTGGGCAGGTCGGTGAGGCCGTCCAGGGAGGAGAGTTGGCGCAGTTTTTCATTGGAGTCTTCAAGGGCGAGTTTCAGGGTTTCCAATTCCAGTATTTTGGCATCCAGCTCCCGGGTCTTTTCTTCCAGGAGTCGTCGCTGGCGATAGAGTTCCAGAAAGATGGTGACCTTGCTTTTCAGAACATCGGGTTCCAGGGGCTTGAACAGATAATCCACAGCCCCTGATCCATATCCCAGAAAAACCTGGGATTGTTCTTTGGAGGCAGCAGTGACAAAGATAATGGGAATGTGTTTGGTTCTTTTATTTCCCCTGAGCAGAGCGGCGGTTTCATATCCATCCATGATCGGCATCTGGACATCCAGAAGAATCAGGGCAAATTCGTGATCAAGGGTTCGTTCAAGGGCTTCATGTCCGGAGTTGGCCCGAACAACATTCAATGTCGGCGTTTCCAGCACCTGCTCAAGGGCGAGAAGGTTTTCCGGCCGGTCATCAACAATCAGAATGGATATAGCTCTCATTTAAGTTTCCTTCTCCGTTATCTGATGGATATACGGTGCAATCTCTTTCAAATCAAGTATTTTATCCACCCCGGCCTGGTTGATCGCGGATAAGGGCATGATGTTTACCTGTGCAGACTCCGGGGATTGGGCAATCACAAGGCCCTTGAATTCCCGGATCCGCAGGATACCCCGAGTACCGTCGGAATTGGATCCCGTGAGAATGATGGCGATCAGCCGGTCTGCATAGGCGTCTGCTGCTGTTTCAAACAAGACATCAATGGCGGGCCTTGAATATTGCACCCGTTCCGCCGTGGACAGGGCAATGGTTTTATCCTGCTCCACCATCAGATGATAGTTGGCCGGAGCAAAATAAATGGTATTGTCCATGATGGGTTCCTTGTCTTCGGCTTCTTTTACACGAAGGGAACAAAGGCGATTAAAATGGGTGGCCAGAAAATCATCGGAATCCGGGCTCAAATGCTGAACGATAAGAACGGGAAGGCCCAGGAACTTCGAAAGCTTGGGCAAGATAGCGGTCAGGGCAGCCAGTCCTCCTGCGGATGCGCCAATGACAATGGCCTCATACTGTTTTTTTATGGGTGTCTCTTTCATGGCAGTCGTTTTTTCCTGTAAATTTTTTCCCGGTCGGCAATGGGTTCAAATTTTTCTTCCATGTCCGTGAACTTGAGACTTTCCTTGATCCCCAGACACAGGTAGCCTCCGGGGCAGAGACTGTCGTAAAATAGTTTTAACACCTGGTTTTGCAATTGCCGGTTAAAATAAATGAGCACGTTTCTGCAGAAGATCAGGTTCATTTCTCCGAACACGCCGTCTGTGACCAGGTTGTGGGATGAAAACAACACTTTTTCCTTCAGGGATTGCCGGAGAATGACATTGTCATAGTCGGCGGTATAATAATCGGAGAAATCATTTTTTCCGCCGGACTGCTGATAATTGCCCGTATAGGTTTTCATCACCTCAAGGGGATAGATACCCTTTTTGGCCGTATCTAAAATCAGATCGTTAAAATCCGTGGCATAGATTTGTGACCGATGCTTCATGTCCTCCTCTTCCAGGAGAATGGACATGGAATAGACTTCCTGGCCTGCTGAACAGCCGGCATGCCAGACCTTAATAAAGGAATAGGTTTTTAAACGGGGAATAAGCTCCTGGCGGATTTTTTTGTAAACCATCGGGTCCCTGAACATTTCCGTGACGTTTATGGACAAATCCAGAAGCAGGGAATTAAAGAATGCTTCATCATAAATGATCTTGTGCATCATCTGTGCATAATTTTCCAGATTGCTGATGTTCAACCGGTGCTGGAGCCGCCGTTTGGTGTGGGCACTGGCATAATCCTTGAAATTATACCCGTATTTTTGATGGATGGCCTCCAGGAGCATCTGGATTTCCAGGCGCTCATTTTCCAGGGCTTTCTTTTTGGGCTCAGCAATCATGCGTATAGCCAGACCCTGAGCATGGAGATCAGTTTGTCGGGATCCACGGGTTTTGCAAGATAGTCATTGGCCCCGGCCTCAATACATTTATTACGGTCCCCTTTCATGGCCTTGGCCGTCAGGGCAATGATGGGCAATTTTTTTTGGGTTTTCCGTATCTCCCGGATCGCCTCATATCCGTCCATTCTGGGCATCATGATGTCCATGAGTACAAGATCAATCTCTTTGTGTTCCTTGGTCTTTTTCACCCCTTCCATGCCGTCCCTGGCGATGAGGACGGTCATGTTTTTTTCTTCCAGCACAGAAGAGAGGGCAAAGACATTTCTCATGTCATCATCCACCAGGAGGATGGTTTTTTCACGCAAGACAGCCCCCTTGTCATGGGCCATTTTGAGGATTTTTTGTTTTTCCGAAGGCAGATCCGCCTCCACCCGGTGGAGGAAAAGGGCAGACTCTTCCAACAGGCGATCGGGTGATTTGACCCCTTTAATGATAATACTTTCCGTGTATTTCCGCAGTTTTTTATCTTCATCCAGGGTCAGGTCACGGCCGGTATAGACAATGACCGGTATCTTGGAACAGGTTTTGTGGTGGCGGATTTTTTCCAGGAGTTCAAACCCGGACATATCTTCCAGACCAAGATCCAGGACCATACAGTCATAGCGCTGATTTATCAGCTCTTCATAGGCTTGGACCCCTGTGGAAACCATGGTGGTTTCCACATCCCCGTTGCCGATCAAGTCCTTGATACTTTTACGCTGGATAGAATCATCCTCCACCACCAGCAGTTTTCTCACCGGGTGGGTGATAATATTTTCAATCTTGCAAAAGGTTTCTTCCACCTTTTCCAGGGTCACGGGTTTGGTTAAAAATCCCAGGGCCCCCATGCGCATGGCAGAAAGAGAGCTGTCCGCCGCTGACATGAAATGGACGGGAATATGGCGCAGCTTCGGATTGTTTTTCAGCCGTTCCAGCACGCTCCACCCGTCAATCCCGGGCAGGCCGATGTCCAGCATGATGGCGCTGGGTTTATAATAATCGGCAAAATGGAGTCCGGATTCGCCGTCATCGGCAATGATACACTTAAATCCCCGTTCCCGGGCAAAATCCCGCATGATTTTGGCGGAAACAGGATCATCCTCAATAATTAAAAGGCTTTTGCCTCCCGTTGATATCAGTTTTCTGTCATCCCGGACAGAAGCGTTTTGGGGCACGGGGGCAGGTTTTGCCACCGGAGTGTTTACGGCCTGTTTGTCAGGGGGGGGGCTTTCCCTGTTTTCAGCAGTCCCGGCCAAAACTTTTTTTGGAGGGGCGGGTTCGTCTGGCGGGCAATGGCGCTCCGGAATGACAAGGGTAAAGGTGCTGCCCTTGGCCTCCTGGCTTTGGAGGTGGATAAATCCCCCCAGCAATTTGGCCAGTTCCCGGGAAATGGAAAGGCCAAGTCCCGTGCCCCCATATTTCCGGCTGGTGCTGCCGTCTGCCTGTTGAAAGGCTTCAAAGATAACGGCCTGCTGTTCCTTGGGTATCCCGATGCCTTCATCTTTAACGGCAAGGGCGACGGATGTTTCAGACGTCAGGGCAGTGCCCGACAAAAGGGAGGGTAAGGGCCGTGCAATGGTGAGGCTGACCTGACCCTGTTTGGTAAACTTGAAGGCATTGGTCAGAAGGTTCCGCAGTATCTGCTGCAACCGCAAAGGGTCTGTGTAAATGGTATCGACCATGTCTTTTTCAGTGATAATGTCAAAACCGATTCCCTTTTCCCGGGCAAGGTCCGTAAACATCCGGGTTACGTCATCCATCAGGCGTTGAATGCCCAGGTCTTCGGGTATCAGTTCTATTTTTCCCGCTTCCACCTTTGACAGGTCCAGTATTTCATTGATCAGGGTGAGCAGGTCTTCACCGCTGGAATGGATGGCCTTGGCCGACTCTATCTGTTTTTCGGTAAGGTTTTGGTTTTTGTTTGTGCCCAGAAGCTGGGACAGGATCAGGATGGAATTCAAAGGCGTCCGAAGTTCGTGGGACATGTTGGCTAAAAATTCCGACTTATACTTGCTGGCGATTTCAAGCTCTGCGGCCTTGGCCTGGATATCTTCCTGGGCATCGACCAGGGCGACGTTCTTTTTTTCGATGGCTTTTTTCTGCTCTTCAAGGTTCCGGGTCTGTTCTTCCAGCTCTTCATTGGTGACCTGGAGCTCTTCCTGCTGGGCCTGGAGCTCTGTTTCCGATTCTTTGAGAGCCCGGGCCTGTTCTTCCAGCTCTTCATTGGTGACCCGCAGTTCTTCCTGCTGTGACTTGAGTTCTGCTTCGGATTCTTTCAGGGCCTGGGTCTGTTTTTCAAGGATTTGGTTTTTGGCCAGCAATTCCTGCTGGTGTTGCTGGGCCTCTTCCAGGAGGTGTTTGATGGTTCGGCGGGACTTTGCGGTGTTCATGAGAATGGCGGTGTTTTTAATGTTCTGCTCAATGAATTGTTTTTCAAGATCTGTAAACCGATTAAGAGACCCCAGCAGAAGAACGCCGATCAGTTCATTTTCAAAGGGCAGGGGAACAATGATATAGGAGGCGGCAGGCTTCTGGCCGGCGCCGTAGTGAATCATGGGGCCCTCTTCCTCGATATCGTTGAAGACGATAATTTCCTGTTCCAGGGCGGCCTGGCCCACCATGCCTTCACCCAGTTTGATGGAATTGAAGTTGCCCTTCCGGTCTGAAAAGGCATAACTGGCATATAATTTTAATACACCGGCATCATTGCGGTACAAGGCCCCTAGGTGGGCGCCCAGGTGTTTGGCCATAAAGGTAACAAATTTTTGCCCCAGTTTTTGTTCGTTTAATTCTCCGCGCAGGGCGTCATCCAGGCCTTCTTTACCTGTTTTAAGCCAGCTTTGGTCCCGGAGGGTTCTGGCCATGTGGTTCAATGCCCATGCCAGTTTTCCCAGTTCATCCCGCTGGTTCAATTTAAGGGTTTTGTTAAATTCCCCGTTGGCAATGGCCTGGGCAAACTTCACATCCTCGATAATGGGGCGGGTGATGGTTCGGGATAAAAAAAACGCCCCTGTCCCGATGAGGGTCACCAGGAAAATGGAAAGAATCAGGGTTTTAACCAGAATCTTCCGGACCGGCGTTTCCACCTCATACTGGTCAATCTTGGAAATTAAAAACCAGTTCATTCCGCTTATATCCAATCTGTTGTAGGAAACCAGCACCGTTTTGCCCGAACTGTCAACATAGGAGCCCCTGCCGCCGGCAGTCCCCTTTTTCACGGCGTCTTTCCAATAGTCCAGGGTTTTTTCCAGGGAAAACCCAATCACAAATTTGCCGTCTCCCATGGTTTGAATATCGCTTCTCAACTCAAATCGATCTTGGCCTGCATCCCAGCCGAGCAGGTATGACTCGCCGGTCTCTCCCATGCCCTTGCGGGATTCCATGATGTCCCGGATAAAGTCCGGGGTGACCTGGACGATGACGGCAGCCACCAATTGGCCGTTGGCATCTTTTACCGGCTGACCGAAAAAGGCTGTTTCCATCCCCTTGGCCGGTGCATAGGGCTCAAAATCAACAATGACCCCTTCCCCTGTATTCAGAATTGTTTTCCATGCACGGGCCAGACCACTCCAGGCGTAGGCGGTCTGTGTAAGATCGTGTCCCATGTTCTGGAAATTTTCATTGGAATACAGAAGAAGACCCTGAGTTGCCTCAACAATCTTGATGTCCTGGCAGCCATAGGAGGCGGCAAAGCGCTTCAGCGTTTCAGCATAGGCACTTTCAAGCATCTTGTAGTTCTTGGTCTCAAAAATATGGGACTGGGTTCTAAGGGTATGGTAGTCGATGAGTTTTTTGCTGAATTCCAGGATCTGGTCGCTTTTGGCCAGCATCTGCAATTCAGTGGAGCGCTGCCTGAAAACAGACTCCAGCTGACCGGTCCGGATGGTCTGGACTGCATCCAGCTGGCCGAAAGATTTTTCCATCATTGCATTGGCGGCAAGCTTACTGCCGTAATATCCGGCGATTAACAGGGGCAAAATTCCGGTCAAAACAAATAAGAAGATCAATTTGGGACGCATTTTCAGGTCAGCCAGTTTAAATGTCATTGCCTCATCCTTAAAAGGGTGTGCACACATGGAGGTGTCCGGTATCACAGGCTGCCCGGCCCCACAAGTGTGAATCATTTATCTGCAAACAAAAGCTTGCCGGTCACGATATCATAAACCTTAAAAGAAATACACGATATTTCAGGCCGTAATTTCCAGAAAGTCCGTTGAAAAAAAAGGAAAAAATGATACACTGCCTGCAGGTTATGCTTTTTTTAAGGTTCCGAGAACAAAGAAAGGATGGTTGTGAAATCAAAAGCCCTTGAGGTCAATCTTTCCGGCACCAGAGCCGATGTTGTCATTGATGAAAAATATCAACTGCTGCTGGATATTTTTGACGGGTATGTGGGTATTTTAAGCCGCCTGGAAATATTTTTAAAGGAATTATCCCACCCCTACCGGAATTGGGGGTTTATTGTCAGTGAAGCCCGGCACTTTACCCTTCATTATTTTTATCTTTATAAACCCCATCCGGACGGCAGAAAGGCCCTGGAGCTATTTGCCGATATTTTCATCACCGCCTTTGAGTCCCGGTCGGATGAGGAGATCCGGGCGGCTGCCGTGGATAACCTGATGTTGGTGCTTCACCACATTGCAAAGGAATCCGGCGATGAGCTGTCCCGGTTTTTCCCGCTGATGGAAAAAGAGATTTTAAGGATTTATTCCTATGAAGACAAGGATTTCCATTTTTTTGTCAGCTCCTATTATCAGCCGGACCGCCTGGCCCAGGTACTTCTGGAGAACCTGGAGACAAACACAAAAACAAACAATGACAAAACGGTTTTTCTGGCCCTGAACCGTCTGCTGGTCAAGTTTTATACCGCCTCATTCGCCTTTTGGCTGTCCCAGGACGACCCGGTCGAATGGATGCGGGAAAATATTGATGAATGGAGACTCAATGAAAGCATTCTTAATATTTTGGACGCCGTTTCCCATTCCCGGCTGGGCTCCTGGCAGGCCTACCTTGAAGACCTTGTCCGGACCCATGACCTGGGATCCGCTGATACCACGGTCCAGCTCATCCGATTGACCGGATACAGGGATTTTGTCAAACAGTTTAAGGAGGTTCCCCGCAAGATTCTGGACCACTCCCAGGGCAAGACCTATGGCAAGTACTTCAAGCTCACCTTTCTGTTTTATATTATCCATTCTCCCGGGCTTGCCATGATCCATCGGGAGGCCTTGGGAGAGATTCACAGAACCCTGATTCATTTGATCGGAGACCGTGGGTTTAAAAAGGATATTCGGATTGTGGACCAGACCTTTTCCCTGCTCAAGGAACATAAGGGGCGGTATCCGGGCACGGTACTGGAGTGTATCCACAAAATCGGTGATGCCGTATACAAAACCGATGAAATTGAATTGATCAACCATTTTATTGACAGGGCCGTGGACCACGGGTTCCAGTTTCCCATGATCCGGGGCACGGGTGAAGACTGGCAGATCCAGGGCAACAATGCCCATGTGAAAAATATCCGGGTTTTTCTGAGCCTCATTGGCCAGCAGCCCAAAAAATCAAAACGGCTGTTGTCTGCCCTGATTATTTCCCTGTCCATCGGCGGGGTGTTTATCCGGGACACCGACCTGTTCCCCAGGGATATCACCCGGTTCCTCAATTCGGAAATAGGGCCGGTGTTTAACCTGGTCAAGCAATTGGCAAGATTATTGCCGGCTTTTTTTAATGAAATCGGCGCCGAAGGAGAGCTTCGGGACATCTCAACCCAGCTGGACGAATCCTGCCACCGGCGGGACCGCCTGGTTCATTTCTTAAGAAAGCAGTGCCATGTGGAAAGTTCCAGCCGGATTGTGGACTTCATTCAGCAGGTCATGATCTTCTGGAAAACCCGGGACAAAACCCCCCTTGCACCCTTTGTTCCCCCGTCCATTTATGGGGATATCCGCTCTGTGGGCCGGTTTGTTGACGGACCGGGCAAAATTCTTTTGTCCCTTGAATCCAAGGGTCTGGTTCAGCCGGAAGACTATCTGATGTTCAAGCAGGAGGCCCTGGACAAACTGGTTGACGAGGTTGAGGGGGTTAAGGATCTGGATCGGCTGCGGGTAAAGCTCATGTCCCGGTTTTACCGGTTGCTCAACGAAAAATACGGCATTGATAACCTGGAGTTGAAAGACTATCTGGCCACCTTCAAAGCAGAGGACCTGCCCGATCCCCAGCGCCTTATGGCCGCCCTTGAAGAAAAGGACCTGGAAACCAAGATTGAGTTTTTGTTGAACTATATGCTCCAGCTCAAGGAGATCATCCTTTCCGACAAGCGCTTTGCGGTGAATGAAGCCATTTATCACAAACGGCATTTTGCCGTGGATATTCCCTCCATGTACGGCCGTTACAATGAAGCAAAGTTTGATGCCCTGGGCCTGACCCTGCGCATTGAGAGCATTGTGAATGTATTGTTCGAAGACCTGATCAACGGGATCGATCTTCGCCTGATCACCAAGCCCACCTTTGTCAGGATTTTCAGTATCCTGATGCTGTTTCGCAAGGCATTGAGCCTGGACGGCATTGTGTCCAACAAACTGGATACCCAGCTTGAATTTTTAAAGTATAGTGTGAATATTACCACCTGTTCCTTTACCCAGTATCTGGATATTTTCAAGGGGTTCATTCGGGCGGTGGCCGATGCGGTCAGCGATAATTTTAACACCATCCATTCCGGAAACCTGGTCCACATGGAATCCCGGATTGGAAAAGGTCAGATCCTTTCCAAATATCTGCCCGGGGCCTATGCAGAGAACAGCACCGATCTGGACGCCAAGATGGCTGAAAAGCTGGACCAGCGGGTGGCAGATATTTTTTTCAGGGACAGGATTGCCACCTCCCTGGGGCTGCAGCAGCTGGATGTCTTCTTAAACCGCATTCTGCACACCCTGTTCCGGCAGTCTGAAAAACTTTCACAGGATGAGCTTTCCGCCCTGCTCAACTATGATCCCAAATGCTCGGTCACCAATATTGAGGATGAAGAGCGGATCAGCAACAATATTATTTATCTTGGCAATAAGGGATGGAACCTGATCAAGCTCAAGCATCTGGGAATTGAGATCCCCAACGGATTTATCATTACCACCGAGGTTTTTAAGTGCCTGGACCTGATCAACAAGTACACGCCTGCTGCCGTCAATTTTAAGCAGCATGTGACCGCCATGCTCGCCCGTCTGGAAGTTAAAAGCAAGGCTGCATTCGGAAATCCAGAAAATCCATTGCTGCTCTCTGTTCGGAGCGGGTCTTCCATTTCCCAGCCCGGAATGCTGGACTCTTTTTTAAACGTGGGGATCAATGAAGAGATTGCCGAAAGCATTGCCAAAAAGACAGGAAATCCCTGGTTTGCCTGGGATTCCTACCGCAGGTTTCTCCAGGCCTACGGCATGACATTCAATATCCAGCGGGATGCTTTTGACCATGTGATCTCCGGGTTCAAGGAACGGCACGGCATCTCTTTTAAACGGTATTTTACCGGCGACCAGATGAAAGCGGTGGCCCTGGCCTACAAGCAATTGCTCGTGGATTTTGGCGTGGACCTGATTGAGTCTCCCATGGAACAGCTCTTTTTGGCCATCCATAAGGTTTTTTCCTCGTGGAATTCCAAGCGGGCAAAGGACTACCGCCAGATCATGGGCATCTCCGATGACTGGGGCACGGCCGTGACGGTCCAGGCAATGATCTTCGGCAACAGATCCCGGCAGTCGGGGTCTGGTGTGGTTTTCAGCCATAGTCCCAAATTGCCCGGGGACGCCATCCGGCTCTGGGGGGACTTTACCATTGGCAACCAGGGGGAAGACGTGGTCTCGGGTCTGGTCAAAACCCTGCCCATATCGGAAATCCAGAAGGAGCTGGAGGACAGGGAGTCTAAAATAAGCCTGGAAACCAAGTTTCCCGAAATTTACAAGCAGCTGCTGTCCATTGTCCAGCAGTTGATTTACGAGGGGGGGTGGAATCCCCAGGAAATTGAATTCACCTTTGAGGGGCCGGAAAAAAAGGATTTGTTCATCCTCCAGGCCCGGGACCTTTCCCTGCGGGACCGAAAAAAAATGACCGGGTTTGAAGCCGATGACGCACAGCTTGCCACCCTTTACCTGGGTCAGGGTATCGGTGTTTCCGGCGGTGCCATGAGCGGCAGGATCGTTTTTACCCTGGAGGAAATAGACGGGTTTCGTCGCCAGGATCCGGATGCAAATTTGATCCTGGTCCGGAACGACACCGTGCCCGACGATATCCTGGAGATTGACGCCTCGGACGGCATTCTCACCGCCAAAGGCGGGCTGACGTCCCATGCTGCCGTGGTGGCCTACAACCTGATGAAAACCTGTGTGGTGGGGTGTGAAAACCTGGTGTGCAACGAGCAGGAAAAGGTGTGCCGTCTCAATGGGGTGAAAATGAAGGTGGGCGATTATATCAGTATAAACGGATACAAAGGGTCTGTGTATCAGGGTGAAATGAAAGTCAATATAATTTAAACAGGGATACAAAAAATATGAATACGAGAGAATCAAACGTCCTGGGAATTAACGGGCTTGGGAGGATCGGCAAGCTTTCTTTGTGGCACCATGTTGGCAGAAAATATTTTAATGAAATTGTGATCAATGTGGGCAGGGAAGTGGGCACCTCAATGGACGATATTGTTCACTATATCGAGCGGGACTCCACCTATGGAAGGCTGGAAGCCTATTTAAACGGCTATCAGGGGAAACCGGTGATAAAGGATGTGGATGCTGAGGCCTCCACCCTGAATGTGAACGGCATCCGGGTAAAAATTTTGAAAAACCACAGAAATCCCAAGGATATTGAATGGGCCGACCATGGCGTCAATATTGTCGTGGATACCACGGGCCAGTTCCTGGATCCCAATCTTTCCGCCGATGACCCCAAAGGTTCCCTCCGGGGCCACCTGGCAGCCGGCGTTCAAAAGGTTGTGGCCTCGGCACCCTTTAAGCTCAAACAAGGGGCGGTCATGCCCGAGGACGCCGTGACAACGGTTATGGGGGTCAACGATAAGGACTATGATCCGGTCCGCCACTGTCTTGTGTCCAATGCGTCCTGCACCACCACCTGTCTGTCCCACATGGTGAAACCCCTGCTGGATGCCTTTGGTATTGAACGGGTTCTTTCCGCCTCCATGGCAACCATCCATGCTGCCACCGGGTCCCAGCAGGTGCTGGACCGTCTGCCCAAGGCAGGTGCTTCTGACTTGAGAAAAAACCGATCCATCCAGAACAATATCATCCTGACCACCACGGGCGCTGCCAAGGCATTGCAATTGGTGATTCCGGAAATGGCCTTCATCGGGTTTATTGCCGAGTCCGTGCGTATCCCCACCACAACCGGATCTTTGATTATTCTGGTGATGAATTTTCAGGAAGAGCTCAATAAAAAACCCATCCGCAGGGACAGGATCAACGATATCTATCGCGCTGCGGCAGAGCAGAATTCAAACGGCTACCTGGTCTTTACCGACAAGCAGAACGTTTCCTCGGATATCATCGGCACGCCCCGGGCAGCAGCTGTCATCGAAGGCCATGAAACCCATACAAGGACCGGGGCCATCAATATCAATCTGGAGCACATGCGGGGAATTGACAAGGAGGTCCTTGACAGCATCAAGGACCATGTGGGCAGCATCCAGGTCACCCAGGCCGTGATATACGGGTGGTACGACAATGAAATGGCAAGCTATGTCAACATGATGGGTGACCGGCTGGTGTCCATTTCACAATCCCTGGAATAGCCCTAGGGGTTTTGGGATACCCGCCATGAAGACCGTGAAGGCGAAATACCCTGTTTTTTTGGTGGGCTTCATGATCTTTATGGCGGGGGGGTGCTTATAGTATAGTGAATCCGGCTGCTTTCCAGCCGGAGATTCCCTTGTCCAGAACCCTTGTGCTGGTGTACCCGTCTTCTTCATATTGCACGGCAAGACCTGCCGCAGACTTGTCATCGGGTCAGCCTCAGTAAAAAATGATATCCGTGTCCGTTGCAAGATCGGGTTTCATTTTTAAAAATTCGCTCATGGGGAGGGCTCCTTCAAGATGTGCCTGGCTGTTGAATTTTTCATCGTCATAGATACATACCAGAAGGGAGAGTCCTGCCTGTATTCTTGCCTTGGCATCTGTCGCCGATATCCGCTTAATCATATGCTACCTCCGTTTGGGGTTGATGGTCATCGTCGGGATATGCCATACTATAAGACACGAATTTGATCCGGGCAAATATTTTTATGCCCGGGAAAGCCCAATGCCCGGAATAGAAGAATAAAACAAAGGACAGAGACCATGGAAATCCAATGGCTGGGATGCGCAGGTTTTCTGATAAAATTTGGAGACCAGGTGATTCTGGTGGATCCCTATCTGTCACGAAATCCGGCTGGACGGCCCGTATCGCTTTCGGGTCCCGGGGATATGGGGGCGGCATCCCGGATCTTTATTTCCCACGGCCATTTTGATCATATCCTGGATGTCCCTGGCATTGCATCCCAATCAAAGGCCAAGGTCTATTGTTCCCGGGGGGCATCCTCTTTTTTATTACGAGCGGGTCTTGAAAAAGACCAGGTTGTGATAATTTGTGCTGACAAGTGGGAAGGAAACTTTAGAGATCTGCATGTCCGTGCATTTTTCAGCAAACATGTTCGGTTTGACAAGTACCTGCTGCTTTCCACCCTATGGAAAATGAATGTCAGGATACCCCGATACCTGCCTTTGTTTTATAGATACCCCTGCGGCCAGGTATTGAGCTGGCAATTTTTAATCAAGGACAAACGCATCCATTTTTTCGGAAGCGCCGGCTCGTCCATGGATGAGCTCAATGGCCTGAAGGATGCACCCATTGATATTTTGCTCATCCCTTTACAGGGGCATTCGAATATTTGTGATATCGCAGCCCGATATGTGAAGGTTTTGCAACCCAAACTGGTGATCCCCCACCACCAGGATGATTTTTTCCCTCCCATTTCTTTCCCGGTGGATATCACGCCGTTTTTGAAACGGGTCAAACGAGAATCTCCGAATACCCGGGTAAAACCCTTGAAACCCAATGAAATTTTTCTTGTTGACTAGAAGGGTTCCAAACGGGTTAATCTGATTTGCTTAAAGGTGCGGTTCCGGTTTCTCCAGGAAAAAAGATTTGGTTCTGGCATATCCAATGGAAAAGACCTGTTTTATCTCCTCGATCAGGGCATAGAGGGTGGGCACCACCACCAGGGTCAGGATGGTTGCAATCATAAGGCCGAAGATGACCACAACGGCCATGGATCGCCACCACTGGCTGGATTCGGAAGCCATGGACAGGGCCATGACATGGAAATCATAGGAGATGCCCGTGACCATGGGCACAAGCCCCAGAATGGTGGTGACGGCTGTGAGTACGACCGGCCGAAGGCGGGTGGCTCCGGCTGCAATGACCGCATCCGTTACCGTCATGCCCAGATCCCGAAGCTTGTTGATATAGTCTATGAGCACAATGGCATTGTTCACCACCACCCCGGCAAGGGAGATGATCCCCACCCCGGTCATGATCACCCCAAAGGGGGAGTTGATCACGGCCAGGCCCCAGAACGCGCCGCCAAGGGACAGGATAACCGAGGTGAGGATAATGACCGGCTGGACCACCGAGTTGAACAGGGTGACCAGGATCAGGAAGATAAGAAACAGGGCAATGATAAAGGCTTTTGATAAAAAGTCCTGGGCCTGCTTCTGCTCTTCATCTTCACCCGTAAACTTGTATGAATAGCCCGGGGGCAGTTTCATTTCTTTGAGAAGTTCCTGGACCTGCATCCTTGCAACGGTTCCGGTGATTTTTGTTTCATCCACATTGGCCTGTATCGTAACCACCCGTTCATGGTTTTTCCGGACAATATCGCCGATGGTCCCTTTGTATTCAATGGAGGCCAGTGTGGTCAGGGGAACGATCTGGCCTGTGGCCGTGGGAATCATGAGCTTTTGCAGGACATCGGTTACCTCCAGGTCGGACTCGGCCAGTTTGACCACAATGTCATAATCTTCATCCCCTTCATAATAGGTGGAGACATCCAGTCCATTGTAGGCGATTTTCAGGGCATAGCCGATTGCAGAGGTGGTCAGGCCGAACAGGGCTGTTTTCTGGCGGTCGATTTTTATCTGAACCGAGGGGAGCCCTCCCTGGTAATCGTCCCGCACATCCTTGACATGGGGAATGCTTTCCGCCACCTTTTGAATCTGTTCTGAAATTTTGTTTAAAACATTAAAATTATCCCCTGAAATTTCAATATTAATGGGGGGCCCTGTGGGAGGACCTTCCTTTAGTTCATCCACGGTGATTTTCACTCCGGCAATATGGGCCACCCGGTTGCGAATCTCTTCCAAGTCCTTCTTGGTGGGGGATGTCCGGTCCTCAAAATCGATGAACTGGATTCCGATATGGTTGGGCAGGTTGGAGTCAAAGATGGAAGAACCGGCATTTTGAACCACCCGGGTGTAGATATGCTCAATATTATTGATATCGGAAGGGGCCATAAAAACGGTCTTGTCTGCGTTCTTGTGTTTCTGAAGGGCAATGGCTTTCTGGTAGTCTTTATCCTTGCTCCCGGTAATGGCCATTTCAACCGCCTTAACCGTCCGATCGATAAATTCCAGGTCTGCCCCTTCCGGAACATCAATGTTGACGTAGACAGACCCCGGATCAATGGAGGGAAAAAATTCTATGGGTTTTTCAATACCGATCCGAAGCATCCAGATCTGGAACAAAAAGACCAGGACAACAAATGAGGCCAGGAGGACGGATATTTTGTGCTTTAGTGCATGGGTGAGAACCGCTTCATAGGATTTTAAAACCCACCCTTTTATTTCAATGGGCTTTTCTCCCTGGGCTTCCATCTCCTCGCCCGAGAGGTTGTCCAAGACGGTCTGGTTTTTCCCGGCCTTCATGAAAAATGCGCACAGAGCCGGGTTGATGACCAGGGCCACAAACAGGGAAGAGGCCAGGGTCACAATCAGGGTAATGGGCAGAAAATTCATGAATTCCCCCATGATTCCGGGCCAGAAAATCATGGGGAAAAAGGCGGCAACCGTGGTCAGGGTCGAACCGATGACCGGCCAGGCCACCTCGGAGGTGGCTTTCATGGCTGCTTCAACCTTGGGCACACCCTGCTGCATGTACCGGTAGATATTTTCGATGATCACAATGGCGTTGTCCACCAGCATGCCCAGGGACAGGGTCAGGGAAAAGAGGACCACCATGTTCAGGGTAATGCCCAGGGCCTGGAGTATGGAGAAGGAGAGAAACATGGACATGGGGATGGCAATGCCTACCAGGAGGGCATTTCTCATGCCCAGGGCAATAAAAAGAATCCCCACCACCAGGATGAGGCCGGAAATGATATTGTT
>JAHIVS010000455.1 GCA_018816605.1 Pseudomonadota bacterium | reverse complement strand
ATTGGTTTTTCTTAAATTTTCCGTAGAACCGGCTGAGGACTGGGCCTGTACCTTGAACTCAGCCACCTCTTTCATCGGTTTGTATACCTGAATAGCATTGGCAACCACCTGAAATGTACCGCCAGCAGGTCCGCCGCCGAAAACGATTCTTTCCTTGGCAAATGCCGACTGGCAGAATGCCATTGAAACCACTGCGATAAAACCGATGACCAATAAACGTTTCGCTTTCATACGATTCTCCTTTAATGGATGTTGAATAAAAAAACATTTAACAAACTTTCTTTAACAATTATCAAAGTAGCAAGAAGAACTCAAAGGATCAATGGGAGGATTTCTGATTGTGCTGTAGTAATTTTTCTTACAATTTTTTCAAGCGTCGGTACAAACAGCTCCAATTATTTAAATTCGATTTTATTTAAAATCAAACCAGATGAAGGGGCAATGTGCCGTAAGGGGCTGTTATCTTTTCCCCTAAGGGGCTCCTGGATATCTTCAAGCCCAATTTTTTTGAATTGACAGCCTCGATTTAATAGGCCGCTACCGGCAGATGTGCGTTATGGGAGGATTTGATCCATTGAGGTGAGAATTTTAGAGAAGCGGTCGCCGTTTTTCGAATGGGTTTTGTAAAAAGTTAAGCATTTCTCAACGATGCCCAGAACCTGTTGCCGGGATTGAATCCCGGCCACTTCCATGGCCAGCCGGGGATGACGACCCAGTCTGCCTCCCAGCAGTACCCGAAACCCTCGTTCCTTTTCTTCCATGGTGCCCGTGGGGCAGGCGGCTATGCATTTACCGCACAACAGACAAAGCGTTTGGTCAATGATGGGGTGGTCTTCGGTCATATCCATGCAAATTGCTCGATCCGGGCAGGCACTCACACAGGCCAGGCATTGGGTGCACGCGGTTGCCCCCACCACAGGCCGAACAGCACCGATGATACCGATGTCCGCAATCTGGGGACGGGAACAGGCATTGGGACAGTCAGACAGGGAAACCCTGAATTCATGGTGGAATTTTAACCCCTCTGGCACAGCGGCTCGTAAAAAGGAAAGAATGTCGGCCTCGTCCATGAGGGTTTGAATGTCCACCAAAAGTTCTGCACAGGAGTTGGCGCTGTTGGGACACCCCTCCCCCCCGAAACAGGTGGAGATATCATAGCCCTTCACCTCTTTTTCCATGCCGTTCCTGGACAAAAATAATTTTTTAAGGGAGGTGACATCTTCCAGATCCACCCCCGTTTTCCCCCGGCTTTGGGCATGGGCTTCCACTTTAATTCGTACCTTTTTCCGAATGAAAAAAGGTACGTTTTTTATGGAAGCTTCTGCTTCATCCGACCATTTCATGAAAGGATTTCACCCTGGGCACTGACCACAACTTCTGTAAATGGAAGGTTGACGCCAGAGCGTTCAAGGGCTTTTTTAATGATGATCGGCATACCCGAACAGCAAGGAACTTCCATGACCACCGAGGTGATGCTCTTGATACCGGACTCGGCAAAAACCTGGGCAAGCTTGTCCACATACCCGTCGGCATCATCAAACTTGGGGCATCCGGTCATGACGGTCTTGCCTGCAAGAAACTCTTTATGAAAAGAGGGGTAGGCCACGGGAACACAATCGGCTGCAATCAGCAGATCCGAGCCCCTTAAGAAGGGAGCACCCGCAGGCACCAGGCGAATTTTCACCGGCCAATGGCCCAGGGCAGAGGGACCGCCAGAAGGTTGTGTCTTGGCTTCGTTGGCACAATTGCAGGCATGGTCTTTTTTGGCCGTTGGAAATGTTTTCAGGGCAGCAGAGGGACAACCACCGCCAGCTGGAGCCGGCTTTTTATCCGCCTTCTGCTGTTTAAGCAGTTCTTCAACCGCCTCTTCGTCAAATTCGTCTGCTTCCCGTTCAATCACTCGGAGAGCTCCCTGGGGGCAGTCTCCCAGACAGGCACCCAGGCCGTCGCAATATTTATCGGCAATCACCTTGGCTTTTCCCTCCACAATCTGAATGGCACCTTCGGCACAGGCGATAATGCAATTGCCGCATCCGTCACAGAGTTT
>JAHIVS010000454.1 GCA_018816605.1 Pseudomonadota bacterium | reverse complement strand
TTGCCGGATTTCGTCTCCAGACCCTGGAGGTTTTCAACTGGGGAACCTTTCACAAAGAGGTCTGGCGCCTGGATCTAAAAAGCCGGAACGGTTTACTGACCGGAGACATTGGTTCCGGTAAATCCACCCTGGTGGATGCAGTGACCACCCTGCTGGTCCCGGCCCACCGGGTGGCCTATAACAAGGCGGCCGGGGCAGATATACGGGAGCGTAGTCTGCGTTCCTATGTGCTGGGATACTATAAATCCGAACGAAGTGAGATCGGCCATACTGCGAAATCCGTTGCCCTGAGGGACCACAACAGTTTTTCCGTAATCCTTGGCGTATTTAAAAACAAAGGCTTTGTCCAGGAAGTGACCCTGGCTCAGGTGTTCTGGATCAAGGAAAGCCAGGGCCAGCCCGAACGGTTTTACCTAGTGGCAGATAGTGCCTTGTCCATTACGGATCATTTCCGCAACTTTGGTTCAGATATCGGCCAGCTCAAAAAACGCCTGAAGAAAATGTCCAACATCGAGGTCTTCGAGACCTTTCCCAAATACGGCGCTGCATTCCGGAGACGGTTCGGTATTGAAAATGAACAGGCCCTGGCCCTGTTTCACCAGACTGTTTCCATGAAATCCGTGGGCAATCTCACGGATTTTGTCAGGGAACACATGCTGGAATCATTTGAGGTGACCCCCCGCATTGAAACGCTGATCCATCATTTTGACGACTTGAACCGGGCCCATGATGCCGTGCTCAGGGCCAAAAATCAGATCGAACGCCTTACCCCTCTAGTAGAGGACTGCAAAAAACAGGCAACACTCGTGGATGAAACAAAACAATTGCGGGACTGCCGGGAAGCCTTGACCCCTTTTTTCGCCTTGCATAAAATGGCCCTGTTTAAAAAACGGATGACCATTCTGAAGGATGAGCAGGAACGGTTGGACCGGAAAATCCAGACCCTGGATATCAAACGGCGGGAACAGATGGGTAGCCGGGATGAGTTAAAGCAGGCCATCTCAGAAAACGGCGGAGACCGCCTTGCGCGTATCCGGTCTGACATTGAACGCCTGGGAAGGGAGAAGGAAAAACGGCGGAACCAGGCCGACCGGTATGCAAATCTGGCCTTGAATCTGCCCCTGAAAACAGTGACCACCCCAGAGGACTTTCATGACAACGCCCAAAAAATCCGGGATCAGCAGCAGGTGCTGAAACGAGAAGACGCGGGATTACAGAACACACGCACCGATATTGAGGTTGACCTTCGGGGGCAAAAGTCCGTTCACCAAGAACTTGCCCAGGAGCTTTTGTCCCTGTCCAAACGAAAAAGCAACATCCATGCCCAGCAGATCCGCATTCGGAATGATCTGTGTGCCCATCTGGGCCTGGATGAAAAAAACCTGCCCTTTGCCGGAGAATTGATCCAGGTGCATGAAGCCGAGCGCCTCTGGGAAGGTGCAGCCGAACGTCTGCTTCACAATTTCGGACTCTCTTTGCTGGTATCGGAAAGCGACTACAAAAATGTGGCGGCCTGGGTTGATGCCACCCATCTTAAGGGTAGGCTGGTGTATTACCTGGTGCGGTTGGACAGCAAAGAAGGTGTTTTACATCTTCATCCGACGTCCCTGGTTAAAAAACTGTCAATCAAACCGGATTCCTCCTATTATTCCTGGATGGAAAAAGAGCTGGCCACCCGCTTTGATTATGCCTGCTGCACGGATATCCGTCAATTTCACCGGGAGCCCATGGCCGTGACTGAAAAAGGCCAGATCAAATCCCACGGCAAACGCCATGAAAAAGACGATCGTAAAGATATAAAAGACAGATCAAATTACATTCTGGGCTGGACCAATGAAGCCAAAATCCGAATTCTGAAACAGCGCGGTCGGGATTTGGAAAAACAGATGCAGGCTCTGGCCACAACACTTTCAAACCTGGACACAAGGAAAAAGACGCTCCAGGAAAATCTTAACGATCTGATTCGGCTTGACGAGTTCAGGGACTTTTGTGATCTGGACTGGAAATCGGTTACCCTGGATATCGCACGACTTATTGCAGATAAAGAACGACTGGAGGCAGCTTCCGATGTCCTCAAAATCCTGACCCTTCAGCTTGAAATCCTTGAAAAAGAGATTGATGTCACGGAACAGGGCGCAAAACAGGCCCGGGATATCCGGTCAAAAAATGAGGAAAAACAACAGCAGACGCTTCTGGGCATCAAAAGCTGTGAAGCGGATCTTACGTCGGTCCGGGAAATGGAAGCCGACCTGCGGAAGTCCCTGTTCAAACAGCTGGAATCCATGCGGCGCAAGGAACTTGAAAAACATATCCTGACCATTGAA
>JAHIVS010000453.1 GCA_018816605.1 Pseudomonadota bacterium | reverse complement strand
GATTTTTTTGCCCTTCAGGGCAGTTACTCCGTTGAATTCCGAAACATCCATGAACCGGCACTGGGATAATTCTTTAAGCTGAAGCCTAAGGGGCAGGGTATTAAAATAATTGGTTCCCATCTTCTTTCTCCTTTTGGTTGACCGTATAAAGTGTTTTGTTCTCTATCTTATGGTTGATTTTTTCTAAAATGACCTATTTTTTGCGTTGCGTCAAATGAATCATTTGCAACATGATATTGCGAAAATCGAAATGATTTGCTAAAAACACAGGAGATATTAAAACACAGGAGGGGGCATGGATATCCGTACCTTACACCTATTCAAACATTTGTCAGGAACCCTTCATTTTGCCCGGACCAGCCTGGCCTGCAATATCACGCCCTCGGCCCTGACCCGGGTGGTCCAGCGCCTGGAAGCGGCCGTGGGAGAGCCGCTGTTTGTCAGGGACAACCGGTCTGTGGAATTGACCTTTGCAGGCCTTGCCTTTAAAAAATATGCGGACGATGTTATCCTGCGGTGGGACCGCCTCCAGGGTGAACTTTCCGAAGATGACGTTCTTTCCGGGGAGCTTTCCCTATATTGTTCGGTAACAGCAGCCTATAGCATTCTGCCCGATATTATCACCCAATACCGCAAGGTCCATCCCAGGGTCCAGATCAAGCTGGAGACGGGGGATCCTGCAAAAGCACTGTCCCGGCTGGTCAACCGGGATGTGGATGCGGTCATTGCCGCCCTGCCGGAAAAAATGCCCAAAGCCGTTATTTTCCTGAAAATGGTTACAAGCCCCCTGGTGTTTATCATGTCCAGACGATTTCCCAACACCATTGTGTATAAGAACGGGGCAATGGACTGGGAAAAGACCCCCATGATCCTTGCCCAGACCGGTTTGAGCCGGGAGCGCATGGATCTGTGGTTTGCCAAAAATCAGCTGGTGCCCCGCATTTATTCCCGGGTGGCCGGTCACGAGGCCATCATCGCCCTGGTGAACCTTGGCTGCGGCATGGGCCTGGTCCCCAGGCTGGTATTGGAAAAAAGCCCGTTCTCAGAAGAGATCGGGGTCCTGGAGGCCATGCCCGAACTTTTGCCCTATGAAATCGGGCTGTGCACCCTCCAAAATAACCTGACAAACCCAAAGGTCCAGGCCCTCTGGTCCCTGGCCGGCCAGGCGGGAAAGATCGCCTGAAAGCTTCGGCATACTCCGGATACGGGTATCTTTATTATGATTGCTTTGCTCTTGCATCTTCCAGGGCAATTTCCAATAAGGCCACTCCTGTTTCAGGTATGCCCAGGATATCGGCCTCTTGGGAGCCGATAATAAATGCCAGATCTTGGCCGGGATCATTTTGTTCCATTTTATTACAGACCATATTCACCAGCCGTACAATATTGAGCAGCATGTCAGAGGAGTCGTAGGTATCGGTATGGTGGTCCTTTGCAATACAGCAATACCGAATGGGCAGATGCCAGCGGCTTAACAATGCATGGCCCTGATGGGTGTGCAGGCTTGTCAGAATTTTATCCATAAGATCCGGGGTAAGAGTGAACCCCGGGATATCGGTGGTCGACATTTTTTCCAGTGCGGAAAGGATACATAATTTTCCCATGTCATGGAGCAGGCCTGCAATAAAGGCTTTGGGAATCAATTCTTCCATTTTTAAATATCGGGTGGTCCACAGGGTCCCGATGGCACAGGCAACAGAATGGTCCCACAACCGGTTTTGAAATCCTCTGATCATGGGGTTGGCAGATGAAAAGTTTTGTTTGTGGATCACCCGCATGATAATATTGACCAACTCGTTCTGCCCCAGCCTCACCAAGGCATCCTTGATGGTTTCCACCTCACCCAGACCCATGTAAAAAGAAGAATTGGCCACTTTTAAAATCTTGCTGGTCAGTGTCGGGTCGGTCCGAATAAGTTTTTTGATCACATCAAAGTCAAGATCCTTTTGGGTGATTGCGCCTTGAAGCTGGATTGCCTGGGGGCTTAACACTGGGAAAGAATCTTCATCGGCCACATGCTGTCGAATGATATCAATTATTTTTAGTTTATTATTCATCGGTACTAATTTCCCAATAGTCGATTTATTTCTTGAATCGGTCTTGGCGGTAGCAATCTCGGTACACACCGAAAAATTTCATCCAGAGTCGTTATCCCAACCGCTGCCTTGGACAATGCCTCTTCCATTAAGGTGACCAAATTTGTGGTATCAATACTGATTTTTCTGATTTCATGGCTGGATTTATGGTCCAGTATGGCTTCCCGGACCTGTTCATTGAGGACCAGCATTTCAAAGACAGGTATCCGGCCTTTATACCCGGTGTAATTGCAGGCCTGGCATCCAGCGCCTTTCATGAAGTTAAACCGGCCCAGGTCCTTGGGCACATATCCAAGAATCTTGAGTTCTGAGGAAGACGGTTTGTACGGCTTTCCACAATGGCGGCAAACCTTTCTGAGAAGCCGTTGGGACAGGATGCAGACCACGGTTGATGAGATCAGAAAGGCTTCAATATCCATGTTCATCAACCGGATAAGGCCACTGATACTATCTTCCGTGTGAAAGGAGGTCAAAACCTTATGACCGGTGAGGGCGGCATGGACCGCAACGTCCGCCGAATAATTGTCCCTGATTTCTCCAATAACGATCACATCGGGATCCTGGCGTACCACATGCCGGAGGGTTTCTTCATAGGTCAGATTAATATTCGGATCAATGGAACACTGAGTAATGCCTTCCATCACATATTCCACGGGGTCTTCTGCCGTGATAATACACAATTCCGGTTTTTTGATGTAATTGACGCAAGAATACAAGGTGGTTGTTTTTCCAGACCCTGTGGGCCCGGTGATAATCAGGACACCGCTGGGCACATTAAGAACATCCCGCAGGTAGCGCTCCAGCATTTTGGGTTGCATCCCGATGTCCTCAATACGAATGATCTGGTCAATCCGGTTCAAGACCCGTAAAACAACTTTTTCACCAAAGATGGCTGCATAAATGGAAACCCTCAGGTCATAGTTATTCCCATTGTCTTCAAAGGACATCCGCCCGTCCTGGTGCCGCCTTTTCTCGGCAATGTTGGCCTTGCACAACACCTTGATCCGTGCCGTAACCATGGAGATGGACTCCAATGGAAAATCCTTGTAAAAAATCAGGATGCCGTCTATCCTGTATTTTACCTGGAGCCGGTCCTTCAAGGGCTCCAGATGAATATCACTGGCCCCTTTTTGAATGGCGGTACTGATAACCGATTCCACAATGCCAATGGCCGTGTTTTCATCCATCACGACCCGGGATTTTGTTTTTCCTTCTGCCAGTTGTTTTAAATATTTTTCAATGGAGCCCGGAGAAGAGATGGCAACCACCAGGTTTTCTCCATACAATTGCTGGGCGCTTTTAATATCCGCTTTGTTAAAGGGATCGGCAAAGGCGACAACCACCTTGTCTTTTTGATTGCGAACCGGCAGAAAATGATTGGACAGGCACCATTGGATTGGCGCATGGCTGATGAGGTCATGATCCAGCTCTTCAACGGAAAGGTTAACAAATGGAAACCCCAGTTGAACGGACAGGGCATCTAGAAAATCATTTTCACTCATAAATTGATGTTCTATGATAATCTGGCCAAGCTGTTTGGTGGTGTCGGATTTCTGAATATCCAGTGCCGCCCGGAGTTTTTCCGGGGAAAGATACCCAAATTCCACCAGGATATCGCCTATCCGGAGGGATAGAAGGTTTGAACGAAACACCGCTTTGAGCTGATCAGAATTGGCATACTTAAGGTCCTTGATCACTTCGACCACGGTTTTCCCCGTCGGCAGTTTGGATTTTACCCGCCAGGCCGTCTTGGCCCTCTCTTGGGTCAAAATACCGGCCTTGACCAGGGCCTTTAATATAGTGTCAGATATTTCGTCAATCTTATTCATAAAACCCCTCAATGGTGATGGCAGGTGCTTCTGCAGGGGATTTTTGTGTTTCCATGAATTTGACCCCATGGATATCCTGGTCAACGGTCAGGCGGGCTTTCTGCCCCATGATCACCGTGCCTTTCTGTACCAGGTTTTTGACCTTGATGGCAGGGGGAACCGGATGGGTGAGGTATCCCTGGCTCAATAAAAGGGCATCTTTCCTGGTTGTCAGTTTTTTAATGGTTTCTTGTTTTTTTAGGATTTGAGCGGTTTGGGACATCACTTTTTTAAGAACAATCTCTTTTTCGGCCTCATATTCATGTTGATGCCGCCGGGTGGCGTTTACGGCTGCCCGGTACATGCCGTACTTGACATCGATCATTTCCCGGAGATGGGCGACACGGGAGGCGCTCTCCATGGAAGCGATCTCCCCTAGCAAGTGATTGAGAAATTCGGATGCGTCCTTTTCATCAAGGCCAGGTTTTATGGGCAAGCCGGAAAAGGCATCCGGATCTTTTTTGACAAGGGCAAGTTTCTGATCAAGGGAGGGAATGCCAGCCAGGTCCCGGCACTCGGTCAACGCCAAAAGATATTTGCAGATTTCATGCTGCTTGAGGTATTTTTCCTTTACCGCTAACTTTGTGTTCAGTTTTGTTTCCAGTTCGTCCAGCTCTTCCTGGTGGCGGAGTTTATTTAATTCCGCTGTCTGGGTTTGAATAAGGCTGTCCAGACCCTCTGCCTTAAGATTGGGATTTTTTCCGGTTTGAAGAATTGAGGCCCTGGTGCCGTTATCCGACACATTTTTTAGGACAATATCCTGAAATGCAAGCACGGCAGAAGATATAAGGTCTGCATTGGGTGCCTTGAGGCTTTTGGCGGTAATGATAATGGCATTGACAATGGATTTGTTTGCCAGGATATCGCCTTCAGCCCGTATTTTCGCCTGGTCATCCACCTGCAACTGGGGGTGACCGATGTGTCCTTTCACCCGGATATCTCCGGCTGCCGATACCTGACCCAGGAGGTCCCCGCTGATCTCAATCCCCTGGCACCTGACTTTTCCTTTTTGGGAAATGGAACCCTCTACCTTGAGATTGACCTCAAGGTAGCGATTGCCCAGGTCCGTATCAATGGAGCCGGTATGGTATCGTGTGGGAATGGCCTGCTCCCGGGGTCTGACAAACAGGGTCCTGTTTTTGTACAGCAAGGGCATTCCGTCTGTATCGGCAATAAACAGATCCTCCTGTTTTATAACCCCCTCCCCGCAATTTACAGGCATGGTTCGCGGACTGGGGGCAGGAATGCTGAATCCGCAAACATCCTTACCCGGGATTCCATTTTTGGGGGGGATCACCCGTGCCAGTGCATCTCCTCTTTTGACAAGCAAGAGGGGGTTTTGATCATCGCTTTCGGATGGAAGCAGCTCAGTGTCAAAGAAAAATTCATTGGATCCGTCCTCCCCATTTTGTGGGGGCAGGCCCTGGGCAATCTGGAGCTCCATGCCGATTTTTGCCCCGGTCAGAAATTGCCTGATGGTTTCTTCCGGACAGATGCCCCAGGTGATGCCAATGGAGTTGAGCCAGGAGATCAGATCCCGGACCTGGATTCCCTGAAAGCTCTCATCCGTTTTCCTGAGAAATGCAGCCAGTTTGTTTTTGGAAAATCTATATTCGAACTGCTTTGAAAGCCGCTTGTTGGTATTGGTTTCATTGTTATAGAGCGACAGGGCTTTTTCAAGGGACAGCCTCTTTTTTTCCATCTCTTTTTGAATCTGGAGGATATAATGAAGATCCGCATCCGACAGGTTGAACAATTGCTTGAGAATATCTCCGAGGTATTGTCTGGGCTGGCCGGAGTTTGCGGCAGCCTTCTGTGCCAAAAGCGCCTGGTTCAACTGGTCAATGTTGATCAGCTCCTTTTTGACCGCAATGGCACCAAATCGCATGTTCAGGGAGATTTTTTCTATCTCTGATGCGGCGATATCGTTCATGGCCTCTGCCAGAAACTCATCTTTTATCCGGTCCTGGGAGAGCAGTATGGCAGACTTGTTCTCCTTGGAAATTTCCTTATTTTCCAGCAGGATGTCACCGATCAGCCGGCTTTGGCTTGTTTCCTTGAAAATGGCACTTTGCATGTCCAGCGCTTTTTTGACACTTTCCGGCTGGACAAACCGGTTGGCAACCCCGAGTTCCCCAAATTTTTTATCCAGCATTTTGGTTTCCAGATGATCCCTGACAGAAAAAAGAAAAGCAATGTTTTCATCGGAAAGAAGTTCGGATTGTCTGAAAAGTTCAACCGCAGAATAGCCGGGGGTGTGCTGCCTTTTTTCTGCAAGCCTGTTTAACAGGTCTTTTTCCAGTTCAAGGGGAATCAGACGGCACTTGATGGCCAGATTGATGAGGTTTTTGTTTTCTCTGCCAAAAATGTCTTGTGCAGTAACTTCCGGCATTTCTTTGCCGTTGTCCGTTGCGTTTGGATCAAGGGTATTGTGAGCATTCATAGCGGCTAGGAAAAATATCGGATTTTTGCATTTCTGTCAAGAATATCTATGGATTTGAATTTTAGTTGTCTGGAGTGTAAATTTCCTGTATGGGGTGTCTATGAACGACAATGGGATAAAGATAAATTTTTGCAGTTCTTGTGGCGCGCCAATGGAAAAAAAGATTCCCGTTGATGATGACCATTTGCGGTCTGTGTGTACGAAATGTCCCCATGTGCAGTATGAAAATCCGAAAATGGTGGTGGGATGTATTCCGATTTTCGGGGACAAAGTTCTTTTGTGCAAACGGAATATCGAACCCAGAAAAGGCAAATGGACCCTGCCGGCCGGGTACCTTGAAAACAAGGAATCGGTCCAGGGAGGGGCTGTTCGGGAAACCCTGGAGGAGACAGGGGCCCATGTCCGGATCATTGATCCCTACCGGCTGTTCAATATTATCTTTGTGGACCAGATCTATCTGATGTTCCGGGCAGAGCTTGGGGATGAGCTGTTTGGTCCCACCAGTGAAAGCTGCGAGGTGCGCCTGTTTACAGAAGCCCAAATCCCCTGGAACGAAATTGCCTTTGAGGTGATCCGGCAGACCCTGGTTGATTTTTTTCTGGATCGAAAACAGGGCACCTATTCTTTTAAAATAAAAGACTTGAAAGCGTTCCGGCCAGGTACCCCTATGATTGGGAGGAATTGTGAAAAAACTGAACCCTGGGCTTAAGATTCTGCTGGTGGACGACAGCCTGTCCATGCGGCGGATTGTTGTAAAGTTTTTGGCAAACAACGGAATCACCCATGTGCTTGAGGCTGGCGATGGTGCTGAGGCCCTTGAGGCCATTGCATCAACCCGGGTCGACCTGATTGTGTCCGACCTGAACATGCCCATAATGGATGGCATGGCCTTTTTAGAAAGAATCAAGGCAAATCCCCATACCCGGGATATTCGGTTTGTCATGCTCACGGTTGAGGCAATTCAGAAAACCATGAACAAGGCGCTTTCCTTAGGGGTTGACAGTTATATTGTTAAACCGGTGACAGAAAAAATATTTATGGAAGAACTCATCCGGGTGGTTGGCGACCCTTCCGGGGAAAGGGAATAGGCTTTTTTTGAGAGCCTTATTTGGTCAGACAGGAGGTAAATTGTTTAAAGAGGTGTTTGGAAAATTTTCCTTCAAGCACCTCCTGTTTGATGATTTGCAGCGTATCAAAGGGGTTTTTGGCCTTTCTGAAGGATTTGTTCCGATAGGTTAAGGGCTCATAGCAGTTGATGAGGCCGATGAGCTGGCTGTCCGAAGAGATCTGTCTGCTGCCGCTGGGATACCCGCTTCCGTCAATACGTTCATGGTGCTCAAGGGCAACCATTGCAACAGAGATGTCAAAACCCGTATTCTTCCCGATCATGTCATGGCCCAACTTCGGGTGGGCGGTAAAGGTTTTGAACTCCTCGTCCGTCAGCCGGTCATTTTTTTCCACCAGGTTTTTATCCAGTTTTGAACAGCCCGCATCATGGAGCAGGGCGCAAATGGCCAGGCGGGCGGTGTCTGCGTCGGAAAAACTATTGAAAAAACAATATTGGAGGGTCAGGGCCGTAACATTGACGGAATGTTCCGCCATGACGGATGAGGTGGTGGCGATCTGGGACAGATATTTCATGGCCCCATGGTCCTGGCCATAGGCGTCCAACAGGATTTCAATGGTTTCGGGCAATGATTCCATAACCGCTTGCTGGCCTTCATCCAATGCCTCGTGAACAATGTTGCAAAGGGCTTTTTTTACCTGCACAAGCCCGCCCGAGGCAATCTGTTTGGCCAGGTCCGTGTTCAACGCACGGGTCAGTTCTTTTAATGCCAGATCTTTGTCTTCCTTAAGGATAAAAAGCTGGGGATGCCTTATTTTGTTGGGCTTTTCCCTGGGAAGTCTCTCATTGCTTTTTTTGTAGAGAACAAACTCACCTTCCTTGGGTTGATGGTAAAAGGAAACTTTTTTAAACAAATGCACCTGGGATTTTTTAACACAGAGGTGTCCGTCCATCAAAAAATCCTGGGCAAGATGTCAAACCGGTCAAAGGGGGGCATGATGCAGGCCCCTGAAAACAATTTTCTGGCCAATGCAAGCATTTGTCTGGACTGTTCTATGCCGGTGCCAACCGGATCTTTGGCCGTTGCCATTTCTTTTTGGAGTGCATGGGGCACTGCAATGCCGGCCACCTTGTTGTGGAGGAAAACCGCATGCTTGTGGGAAAGCAGGGGTAAAATTCCCATGATAACAGGAACCTTGATGTGGTCTAGGGCATCATGAAGGGTCTGGGCGGTTTGACGGTCGTACACCGGCTGGGTAACGATGAATTGTGCACCGGCAGCCGCTTTTTTCTCAATTCGCTTTATTTCATTTTCAAGCCCGTTCACCTCGGGCCGGTAATCCAGAACGGCACCGGTGCAAAGATCTGCCGCCTTTGCCATCTGGATAAGCTCGAAGACATTCAGATCGTTGACGGTTGTTGTCGTGTTTCCATTGTTCCGGGCGGATGGATCTCCGGTGACGGCAATGATGGTATCAAGACCCAGTGCCCTTGCGCCCCAGAGTTCTGCCTGGAGCCCCAGCCGGTTGTGATCCCGGACCGTGAAATGGAGAATGGCGGGTTTGCCGGTCCGTTCCTGGAGCAGGTGGGAAAACACCATGGCAGACATCCTGGGTTTTGCAACCGGGTTGGAGGCCACGCTGAATCCGTCAAAGGCAAGGGCGGCAAGGGCGGCAAGTTTATCCAGCAGCGCCCGGCCGTCAAATCCAGCCGGCGGCACCACTTCCAATGTGATTTTGAAGTTGTTTTTATCGGCGATTAAAAAAGACATGATTTTCCTCTTATTTGAATTTTATATTGCCTGACTTTAGTATGCCCGGGATTGGATTTCGGGTCAATCTTAATCCTGACGGACGGATAATTTTCATTATTTTAATGGCTAATTCCTTGCAGTAAGCTTTATGTAATGCTATTGTTGCATTTGTCACACAACCGTTTCTTGATGCAACCTCATTCTCTGGGTCTACACAGACAGCACGCTTCAAACACTCATTGGGTTGTTTTTGTATCGTCATATATATTCGGCAGCATAGCTAACAGGAGGTAGGTGTGGGGTTCAGTTATAAGATGCGTCTCATCCTCGTATGTCTGGGCATTTTTGTGGTGGCCTGGGTCGGGTTTTTGTTCAAGAGTCTATTGCTCCCGGATTCTTTTGGCCTTTATGGTCACTATCGGGCCGACGCCATCATTGAGGCCGTTGAGGTGCCTGTGCGCCACGGCACAAATCGTTCCTGTTTTAAATGCCATCCCTTTGAAGCCAAAATACACAAAGAAGGCCTTCACCGAACCATTTCCTGTGAATTTTGCCACGGACCCTATGCCGACCATGTGACGTCGGATAAAAAAATCGGCACCCTGCCGGTGAGAACCGGAAAGCAGATCACCACCCTTTGTCTGCGGTGTCATAACTCCCAGATAATGGCAAGGTCGGAAGCGGTCATCAAGACCGTTGCCATGCCGGACCATCTCAGAAACCAGCAAGTCAAACTCACCCATGATTGCAATCAATGCCACCATGTGCATGCACCCCTTAACTATATCAACCGGGCAAAACAGATCACAGGGCTTATGGAGAAAGGCGAATGAAACGAAGAGATCCCTTGCCGGATATGCAGAAACGGTCTTTTTTAAAAAAAGTATTAAACGGCACCATTGCAGGCGCCCTCTATCTGGTTTATCCCATGAATGCCAGCGGCTTTGAGTGGCCCGAGCAGATTCCGGGGGTTCGGGAGGCCTATGATATTCATGCCCAGAAGTTTGCCTTTATCGTGGATATCACCCGGTGTATCGGATGTGGGTCCTGCTGTGTGGCCGACAAACAGGAATACAACGTTCCGGACGGCAACTATCGCACCTGGGTGGAGCGGTATGTGAAGGGGTTTTCCGATCAGATCTATGTGGACTGCCCCGACGGCGGGCTTTCTGGATATCAGACCCCCAGAAGCGACATCCAAGAAGAGATCCGGGACACCTTTTTTGTGCCCAAGCTGTGCAATATGTGCAAGGAAGCCCCCTGTGTCCAGGTGTGTCCGGTGGGAGCCACCTTTACCACGCCCGACGGGTTTGTCCTGGTGGATGAGAAACGCTGTGTGGGCTGTGCTTATTGTATCCAGGCCTGTCCCTATTCCGTCCGTTTTATACACCCCAAAACCCGGGTGGTTGAAAAATGCACCTGGTGTTATCACAGGATCCGGAAGGGATTGCTGCCGGCCTGTGTGGATGTATGTCCAACGGGGGCCCGGAAGTTCGGCAGCCTTCGGGATGAAACCTCTGAGGTTTATAAAATTTTAAAAGGACCGGGGGTGTTGACGGTCCTGAGAAAAGAGATGGGTACCTGGCCGGCATTGTACTACAAAGGCGCCAGAATGGAGGTGATCTGATGAATACGGCACTTGCATCCACAGCCGTTGGTTCCGGGTCGATCGGTTCGGCAACCATGCTCTTGTCCAATTATGTATTTCCCAATGATCTCCACGTCCACTGGAGCATGATGATCGTGCTTTACCCCTATATCACGGGGCTTGTGGACGGGGCATTCATCATTGCGGCCCTCTACTATCTGTTTGGTGTAAAAAGTCTGCGTCCCGTGGCCCGGTTTTCTCTTTTGTTTGCCCTGGCGTTTTTGTGCTGCGCTACCCTGCCCCTGCTGCTCCATTTGGGAAGGCCCGAGCGCAATCTCAATATGCTGCTCACCCCCAGCCCCAGTTCGGCCATGGCCGGGTTCGGCTATATTTATGCCGTGTCCATGGGGGTGCTGGTTTCCATTATTTTTTTTGTTTACAGGCCCTTGCTGGTGGAACTTCGATCCACTTCCCAGGGCTGGCTCAAGGTATTGTACAGGATCATCACCCTTGATTCCATTGATGTGTCGGAAAAAGCCCGGAAATTGGATGCCAAAATAATTCGTTTCCTGGTGGCCGTCGGCATTCCCGTTGCCGCAGTCCTCCACGGGTATGTGGGGTTTATCTTTGGCGGGGTCAAGGCCAACCCCACCTGGTCCACCCCGCTGATGCCCGTGATTTTTCTGTTTTCAGCCTGTGTATCGGGCATATCCGCCGTCATCCTGGCCTATATTGTTATCCGGAAATTAACGGACCGGCCCATTGACCATGGGTGCATCATCACCATGGTCAAAACCCTGACCGGATTTTTTATTCTGGCGTTTTCCTTTGAAATGCTGGAAGTTTTTTCCCATTCTTACTTAAAATCCGGATACCATCACATGGTGGAAGGTCTTTTGAACGGGCCTCTGGCAAGTTCCTTCTGGTTCTGGCAGGTCAAGATCGGTTCCGTACTTCCCCTGCTGGTCCTGGGGATAATGGGGATTTTTAAATTAAGATCCCCTCTGTACAATTTTCTGGCCGCAGGGGTGTCGGGGATTTTGTTGGTCCAGGTGCTGATCATGCGATGGAATGTGGTGATCGGCGGTCAGCTCATGAGCAAGAGCGCAAGGGGGTATACCGAGTTCCATCCTTTGTGGTTTGATAAAGAGGGCATTATTGCCGTGATCATTGTCATGGCCATTCCCTTTGCCATTCTCTTTGTTCTGGGCAAAATATTTCCCTATTGGGCACATGAAAATGAATAAAATAAGGGCAGGCTTGGTTTGTTGCCGGCTTAAAAGTACAGGCCCGACCTTGATGTAAACTTATTATTTTGGAGGGTATTCTTATGGTTTTTTGGCGGTCATTATTGGCGGTGACACTTTTGTGCGGTTTTACGGCAGGGACGGCGATGGCACTCACAGACGCCTCCTTTGACGTTAAAAACCCCAAGAATCAGGAAATGAACAAAAAATGCATTACCTGTCATTTAAAGGAAAACAAATCCCTGGTGATGCAATGGGAAACGTCTGCCCATGCAGCCGCCAAAGAGGGTCAGGTGGGCTGTTACAATTGTCATGCGGCCGAGGCGGGTGATGAGATGGGATACCAGCATGAAGGCGCCTTTATCAAAGCGATTCTTTCTCCCAATGATTGCGCCAAATGCCATGAACCCGAGGCAAAGGAAATGGCGATTTCCCACCATGCAACCGCCGGCGAAATCATGGCATCCCTGGACAATATGCTGGCCGAAGTGGTCGGCGGGATGCCCTCCAACAAGGCCAACATGGCCAGCGGCTGCTGGCAGTGCCACGGGTCTATTGTTTCCCTGAAACGGGACAAGGACGGCAAGGCACTGAGGTCTAAAACCGATGCCCCCCAAATGGATTACAATACCTGGCCCAATTCCGGGATTGGCCGGATCAATCCCGACGGCAGCAAGGGTGTTTGTAATGCATGCCATTCCCGGCATGATTTCAGTGCATCCCGGGCAAGACAGCCGGAAAATTGTGGTAAATGCCACCTGGGTCCGGACCATCCCCAAAAAGAAATCTATGAAGAATCCAAACACGGAATTGCATTTTTTACGGCTGAAAAAGGAAACACCCCCAATGGCATGAACATTTACAAGGATGGTTCCTGGGTTCTGGGAGATGATTATCATACGGCCCCCACCTGTTCCACCTGCCACATGGGGTCCTATGTCAAGCTCAACGGCGCAGTTGCCAAAAACAGCCACAATGTGGGAGATCGACTTTCCTGGAACCTGAGGGCACCCATTTCCTCAAAATTGAACCGGGTCACCTTTGCCGATGGAAGCGTCACAGACATTACAGGAGATATCGCTCCCAGGGCCGGTCAGAAGGCCCAGGCACAATCCTATGTGCGAACGGGCGACAAACTTATAAAGAAAGTTGAAGAAAAAACCATACAAACGGTGGTGTCCTGGCAGCAGCGCCGGGAAACCATGCAGGAAGTTTGTAAATCCTGCCACGGCATCAACCATGTGAAAGATTTCTACCTGCAGCTGGATGACCTGGTCACCCTGTACAATGACAAGTTTGCCAAACCCGGCAGTGAACTTGTTCAAATGCTCAAACAAGACAAAATCTGGGAAAATACCGGATTCCAGCACAAGGTCGGGTATACCTGGTTTGAAATATGGCACCACGAAGGCAGGCGGGCCCGGATGGCGGCCGCCATGTTTGCACCGGACTACACCCATTGGCACGGCATGTATGAGGTCTCCAGAAACTTTTACCAGGAATTTCTGCCCGAGGTCCAGGAGCTGGCCGACCATGCCGGTAAGGGTGAAAAATACAGCCAATATATTAAAGAGCTTCTGGCAAAGCCCGAGCATCTCTGGATAAAAACCGGGGGATCTGCCGAGACCATGAAGCTTATTGAAGCGGAAAACAAGCTGCGGTACAACCAATAAACAAAGCTGGGTGTTTGGGGACAAATGAAATACGCCAGGCAGAGCACTTCTCTCTTTCTGCCTGGCGTATTTTTGCAAAGGAGATTATGGGAAAAAAGATAGTATGCACGGTGACGGCCCTAAGTTCATGGGTGTTTTTTCTGGCCGGCCTTGGGAGTGCAGGAGAGCTGCAATCCCTGTTCAGCCAGGTGGAGAATTTAAACATCCAGCGTCATGGATATGTATTGGCAGCAAAATTGACCCAATCCCAGCTGGCAATCGCTGCCGAAAACCCGATGGCTGCTTTTTCGCAACAGGTGTTTAAATTCAGAGACAAGGGGCTGAATATTGTTGCGGACAAAAAGACGAACCGGGTGCTGGTCATTTATGAGCAGTTTGAGAACCTCTCCCAGCAAAAAGTTCAGGCCATGGTGGGAGAATTGTTCATGGCCTATGACGATCCCACGATTTCGGCCCATGACAAGGTGGTCTATTGGGCCTGGGGAAAAAAAGGCAAATTTACAGCGGCCCAGTTTGACATGGCCAAAGAAAACAAGACGGCACCGGCCGTCATTGCCACGGTGAAATTTAATTCCGAAATACAGATCCGGGATAAAAAGGCAGCAGATGCCATTGGAACCGCTTATTATATTATCAGTTCCGATCTGTTGCTCAGATTTTTTCAGAAGACCTGATCCCTGGTTTTTCATCCGGGTTTTATTTTCGGAGGATTATATTTATCCTCAGTTTCAAAGTGGCTGTATTTTTTTCCATTCAATAAAAGTAAAAAAAGTATCCAGTTAAAGGGAGGGTTTTCTGATGGGGTGTCAGCTGCGGTTAGGGTCTTTTGTCTTGGGGGTGTTGTTCGTGACGATTCTTTTGACCGCAGGGAAGGCGGATGCTTCGGATTCTGTTCCGGGCGGATCATCTCAACAGGCAATTCAAGGGTCTGGTGAGGTTTTGCGGTTTGGCATCCACACATCCAGAATTGGAAATTTTGATCCGGATTTTGCCAAGGGCTCAGAGGATACAACCTTTGCAGACCTGGTTTTCAACAGCCTTCTGCGGTATGTACCAGGGGATTTCTCCCAATTGGAGCCGGATATCGCCGTGAAAATTCCTGAATTTGAAATTCAGAACAAAAGACAAATTTGGACCATTGAATTGCGAAAAGGCATTTTTTTCCATGACAGCCCCTATTCAAACGCCTATGAATTGACGGCAGAGGATGTGATCTATTCCCTGCAAAAAGCAGCAGACCCTGAGCGAAGCGCCTATTCCGGTGAATATGACGGTATGACATTTGAGATGGTGGATGAATATACCCTCAGGATTGTCCTGGAGAAACCCATGTCCCCCCTTTTTTTTCTGCCCCGTATCGCCAATCGAAGGGGGGGCTTTATCCTCAGCAAGCGGGCTCTGGAGCTGTCCGACTATGACACGTATAAACGCCACCCGGTGGGGACCGGCCCCTTTAAATTCAAGCGGTACACAGCCCAAGAAAAGCTGGTTTTAATTGCAAATGAAACCTATTTTCGCGGGCGACCCCAGCTTTTGGGGGTTGAGATTCATTTTATCCCGGACAATAAAATGCGGGAGGCCGCATTTCGGTCGGGCCAGATGGATGTGATTTACGGAGTGGGTGATCCCGGGTGGATCGAACAGATGGAAAAGGAGCCAGAAACAATTGTGGATGTTTTTGGTCCTGGGTTTACGGGTTTGTTTCATTTTAATACCGCCATAAAACCCATGGCGGACATCCGGGTCCGCCAGGCCATTGTCCTGGCCCTGGACAGGGAGGCCTTTCTGGCGGCCAGCAGCCAGCGCCTGGTTACCCCGATATTTGCCCCCATGTCCTCACAATTTTTGCCGGGCGGAATGACCAATGACAAAATAGTCCACCTGGGTCTGCATAAGGATCAAGACCTCGAAAAAGCGCGGCAATTGCTGGCCGGGGCCGGATACGCAACCGGGTTTTCCATGGACCTTGTGACGTCGGAAAAACGACTTTACCGGAAGACCTATGAAATTTTAAAATCCCAGCTGGACAAGATCGGCATCCGGGTAAACATCCAGGAAGTGGTGCATTCCAAAATGCATCAGCTGATCCGTGAAGATCTGAATCCCATTGTGCTGTATTTCACATTCCGTCTCAATGCCGACAGCTATTTGAGGGGATTTTTTCACTCTGATTCCATTGTAATGACCGGGGTGACACCCCACACCAATTTTTCCCATACCACCAATGTGGACAAGCTCCTTGACGATGCCCTCAATACGATCCACCCCAAAGAGCAGGTTCGTTTCTGGGAGCAGGCCCAG
>JAHIVS010000452.1 GCA_018816605.1 Pseudomonadota bacterium | reverse complement strand
TTTTCAGCGCCTCATGGCCAGCTCCCAGGGCGTTTTCCAAATTGATGGCAATGGGTTCAACCCGCTGGTCCAGTTTGGTCAAAATTTGTTTGAATAAGGTCATGGATCCTTTAAGTTCGGACACGGCCTGGGCAAGTTCCCGGTTGTTGATCAGTCTGTTTGCGCCTTCAAGGGTCGTTACGAGTTCGGAGCCGATTTTTCCCATGTCCAGTTTTTCCATCTTGGCAAGGATATCTTTAACCGAGGCGGTCATTTGTTCCAGGTCGGCGGGGATGGTGGGCAGCTCTGGAAAGGGGCTTCCCGTAAACACCCGCCGGATCGGGGTCCTGGGATACATGTCAAGCCCGATAAATAATTGGCCGGTGAGCAGGCTGCCGGTTTGAAGCTTTGCCCTGAGCCCCTTTGCAATAAGGGTATTAAATGTTTCAAAGGGCGCGGCAATTTCGGTTTGATCTTCTGAAATGAAGCGGTCGGGTTCTATTTCCACCAGTACCGGGATTTTAAACGAGTTATTTTTGCTGTCAAATTTTAATCGGATCTGAGTTACACGTCCGATTTTTATCCCCCGAAATTCCACAGGAGCCCCTTCCTGGAGTCCCCTTACAGATCCCTCAAAGGAGAGAATACAGGTGATTTTTTTAATAAATGACGCGTCATCGATGGCCTTGTAATTGTCAAAAAGAGTGAAGGCAAGGCCGTCCACATTTTCTTTGACCTGTTCCAGGGTGTCCGGGGTTTCAAATGCCACTCCGCCGTAGAGAAGGGATGCCAGGGACTCCGAGTGCAGATTGATTCCTTTGGTGTCCATGGTAAGATCAATCCCGCTGATATTCCAGAACCGGGTATTGCTTTTGATAAGATCGTTGTAGGGGGCCTTGACAAAGGCATGGATGAAAATGCTTTTCCGATCATTGCCCAGCTCCCACCCAAGGATTTCTCCCGCCAAGATCCCCTGGTAGTAAATGGGGGATCTCGTGTCGATGGAACCCAGCTTTTGTGTCAGCAGGATGATTTCCGTTCCGGTGACGTCGGCTTGGATCACGGGTGGTTTATCAAGCCCTTCAAAATTTTTTTGTATGGTTCCCTGTCCCGGTTCTATCTCAATGTAAGATCCGGAAAATAAGGTGCTTAAGCCCGATGCACCCCGCAGGGTAAGGTTGGGCTTTACCACCCAGAATCGGGCGCCCCTTCCTAAAAATTTTTCGGTCCCCTTTGCCATGGAGGCCTTGAGAATTACATCTGAAAAATTCTGGCTGAAATCCACCGAGTGCACGACGCCGATGTCGATATCTTTGTACTTGATTTTGGTCTTTCCGGCTTCAATGCCTTCGGCGGTTTTAAAGGTGATCTCTATCTGTGGACCTTTTTCCGAGAGGGTCTTAAAAATAAGCCATCCGCCGATCAGGGCTGTGATCAGGGGAATCAGCCATACCAGGGATATCCCGGAGCTCTTCTTGAGTGTCGGTTCTGGCGGTGGTCCATATTCAGTCTGAGAATCTGTCATTTTGACCTTTCTGCGTTATCCCAGATGAGTCTGGGGTCAAAGCTATGTGCCGCGAACATGGTGATTACTACCACGGCACCGAAAAAAATTACGCCAATGCCGGGCTTAATGGTGGATAGGGCACCCAGGTTAACCAATCCGGCAAGAATGGCAACCACATAAATATCTACCATGGACCAGGCCCCCACAACTTCTGTCACCCGGAACAAAAGGGTTCGGTCCCGGGAACGCCAGGTGCTTTTCCTCTGAATCGAAATCAGCAAAAATGAGAGTATGATTAATTTTAAAACAGGCACAATGATGCTGGCAAAAAAAATGATCAGGGCCAGTATCCACATGCCGCTTTCGATCAAGTGAACAACCCCTCCTAAAATGGTAGAGGGATACTCTTGTCCAATCTGGATGACGGTCATGACCGGGTAAAAATTGGCGGGGATAAACAGCAGGATAGCCGAAAAAATAAGGGCCCAGGTGCGCTCGGTGCTGTTGGGTTTGCGGCTGTGAACAGGGGTTTTACACCGGGGGCAATGGCCATGGGAGGCATTTTTCCCTGTTTGGGCAACCATAAGTCCACAGGTATGGCAGGCGGCCAAATTCTGTGCAACGGCCGTGGTGCCCCCTGGGATTGTCTTTGATTTGCTGTCCCCTTTTATGAATGGCCAGATGACAGAGGTGTCCAGATTGGCCTGGGCCGCTGCCATGACCACCATAAGCCCGATAAAGGCGTATAAGGAGATGCCCGGAATGATGGTGGCAAGATCCAGCAGTTTTACAAAGGAGATGAGGACCCCGAGCATGAATACCGAAATAAGGCTCCAGGGTTTTAACAGGGTTACCATGCGATAGACCCTGTGCATCTGCCAGGGCCTGTACCCCAATTTGGCGGGCAACAGCACATAGAGCATCCCGGTAATGGTCAAAAAGGGGAAGAGGGCACTGGTTACCAATACCAAAAACCCGACTTCACCCATGCCCTGGCGGTATAGCATCAGCGCCCCGGACAAAAAATAATTTTCCACAAATCGGCCGGAGATTTCAAGGGATAAAAAGGGAAAACAATTGGCCATGATCAGCAGCATAAAGGCGGATAGGTTCAGGGCAATGGCCTTTTCAATGCTGTTGGGAATGTTTTGATACAAAAAGGC